>NZ_AEXS01000038.1:0-99642 GCF_000204455.1 Paenibacillus sp. HGF5
CCAGGGACGCTGTGTGCACAGCACCTTTAATTCGATGCCATGACTGCGCAGCCGTTCCTGTTCGCGAAGCTGCAGTTCAGCAAGCAGCTGATCCGCGCGGACAGGCTGTTCCACCAGCTTAAACGCCTTCATCTGCTGCTGCATGCGCCCTGTCATCGCTAACAAATGCTTGGAAGCGTTAGCGATGACATCAAGCTGCTCCAGGGCCGTTTCGTTATCCGGCGACAGCAGCCGTTTCACGTTATCGGTGCTCATGGCGATTTTCCCGACCTCGTTCTTGATGGTATGATTCAGCATCGTTGTACCTGAGCTGACCGCTTGCATCGTGCGATCCAGCGGATCGCGCTCGAATTTCAGGCGAACGCCCAGGACGCCGTACACAAAGGTACAGATGACGGCAACGCCCATCGAATACAGAATAAACAGGGACACGTACCGGAATGAATCGTAACCGGGCCAGATGACATTCCCTACATTTATCAACAGCATCACACCGAGCAAGGTTGGCACCATAATCCAGGTGGTAATCCACATGCTTTTGCGTTTCCGCGGGTTCTTCTCAGAGGATAAGGCTCCAATGAGCAGCGCGCATGCAGCCACATAATAGGGGCCGGTCCATACGAACAGCCATCCGTAATGAATCCGGTAATCTTTCGTAAGGAGCACCTGGACCAGCATCGCGAACACAGGCAGCAGCAGGCCTATTTTGAGATCACGTTTTCTCCTATGGTGCCGGGGTCTGCCGGTATACACCATGCAAAATATCAACACGCCGTAAGGCGTTAGGGTATGGTTGAGGAATTGAATCCACGGCCCGTACGCGGCCGCAATAAAACCGGAAGGCGCAAGCCAGTCCGTCAACCCCCCGATCCCTGCACTCCACAGGAAAAAAGCCGCCCAGCGGTTCACCTCGCTTCGAGGCTGATTGAACAGCAGCACCGCCGCTGCACTCCAAAGCGCGAACACATAATACATCAAGACGCATCGTTCCATTCTCTTCCCGAATATAGTTTCATCCTACCATAGATTGCGCCAGCAGGGGGACCTCCCTCCTTACCCATGCCGAGGAAATAAAGACCACTGATAAATGAAATTGTTTCTTTCTTCAATACCTTCATTTTACATTGCGAAAACATTCAGTTTACATTCAGCCGCGCTTAAGAAAGATATCAGGAACGATTGATAGGATAGATTTCGTAAGCAAACAAGCATACGAAAGACAGAGAGAAACGAGGTGGAAACATGACAACCCCATTAAAATACCGGAACGAGCTGAAGTTTTTCGTGAATCTTCACCAATATCGGATCATCCGCCAACGATTGAAGAATCTGGTGACCTATGATCAGCATGCCGGACCCGCCGGGGAATATCACATTCGAAGCTTGTACTTTGATGATATCAATAATAAAGCCCTATACGAGAAGCTGGCGGGCGTCCGGGATCGGGTGAAATACCGAATCCGTATTTATAACGTAGCCGATGACACGATCCATTTTGAGAAGAAAATCAAATTCCGGGATTACATCGCCAAGCTGAAGGAACCGCTCACAAGGGAGATGACCGATCAGATCATGGCCGGACAATACGACTGTCTCTATCAGCCGGATAAGCCTTTGATGATGGAGCTGTACCACGAGATGAAGCATAAGCTGCTGCGGCCCAAGGTCATTGTCGATTATGTCCGCGAGCCTTACGTCTGCGCTAACGGAAATGTGCGGATTACGTTTGACAAGGAGCTGAGAACCGGCCTGCACTCCACGGAACTGTTCAATCGGAACCTGCTGCCGATCCGGGCGATCGATGAGAATCTGATCATACTCGAGGTCAAATACGACGAGTACATTCCGGATTACATCAAAATCGCGCTGCAGCTGGACGGCCTCAACCGGCAATCGGCATCCAAATATGTAATGTGCCGTAAATTTCTGAAATATAACACATGGGAGGATCAATAGTTCATGAATACCACATCGACATCAAGCAATACGAACACCACCAATTTTTCGGATATCGTCAAAAAATCCGTCATGGAAAATTTCGTATCCGACATCAGCATCGCCAAAATTTTGATCACGCTCGCCGTTGCCTTTGTTATCGGGCTGTTTATTTATCTGCTCTATAAAAGGGTCTTCAGCGGCGTTCTGTATTCCAAGAGCTTTAACGTGTCGCTGATCGGGATGACGATGATCACGGCCGTTGTCATCATTGCCATCAATTCGAATCTCGTGCTCTCGCTCGGTATGGTCGGCGCGCTCTCCATCGTCCGTTTCCGCACGCCCATCAAGGACCCAACCGATCTGATCTTCCTGTTCTGGGCCGCGGTTGCCGGGATCGTAACCGGAGCCGGGTTCTACACGCTGGCTGCCATCGGCTCCGTCGTTGTCGGTCTTATCCTGTTCTTCTTCATTAAGAAAGCGACGGTCGATACCCCTTACCTGCTGGTCGTCCATTGCGATAACGAGCAGGCCGAGCAAGCCGTTCAAGGACAAGTCGGTCAGGCTGTGAAGCGTTACAACCTGAAGCAAAAAACCGTGACGCCGGGCAGCATCGAGATGACGCTGGAAGTACGGCTGCGCGATGCCGAAGGCCAATTCGTGAACAAGCTGTCCCAGCTGCAGGGCGTTCAACATGCGGTTCTGATCAGTTACAGCGGCGATTATGTATCCTAAGTCAGGCGGTGGTCAGAAATGATGAAGAAAAGAACGACAGTCCTGCTGTCCCTTGCGCTGTCCATAATCCTTCTGCTCACAGGCTGCCAATGGACAACACAGGTTGCCGGGACGGCTGGAAGCTCTGAGAACGATGGCCTGCAGGAGCAAGTCGATTCCGCGGTTTTTCCGAAGGACAAGGTCATTGACGTTAAAATCACGATCGACGAAGCGGATTTCCAGGATATGCTGGACAACGCCAGCGCTGAAGAATACAAAGAAGCGTCCGTCAATTACAACGGCATGCAATTTGATCATGTCGGCATTCGCACCAAAGGCAATTTAAGTCTGCGCAGCGTGGTCAATTCCGATTCCGACCGCTACAGCTTCAAGATCTCCTTTGATGAATATCTCAATCAAACCTTGAACGGGATCAGCAAAATCAATCTGAACAACAACTACAGCGACGCCTCGTATATGCGGGAATTCCTGACCTACGAGCTGGCGGAATCCGTCGGTCTGCCGACACCCGGCTTCTCTTACGTCAATGTATACGTTAACGATGAATTGTGGGGGTTCTACCTCGCAATAGAACAGATTGGCGATTCTTATCTGCAGCGTCATTTCGATAATTCGTACGGCGCGTTATACAAAGCCGAGATGACAGGCTCGGGCAGCGATCTCGCTTGGCTCGGCAGCGACCCCGATTCCTACACCGGGCTTGTCATGAAATCCAAGTCCTCCAATGACGATGTATTGATCGACATGCTCGACGAGCTGAATAACGGCACCGATTACGAGAAGGTGCTGGATGTGGATAACGTGCTCAAGTACGTTGCCTTGAACGTCGTTGCCTCCAATATGGACAGTTATCTGGGGATGAACAAACAGAACTACTACCTGTATGAGAACAACGGCATTTTCTCCGTCCTGCCCTGGGATTATAACATGGCGTTCGGAGGGTTTGGGGGCTCCGGCATCTTGATTGACGAGCCCACTCAGGGTGCTTTGGCGGAACGCCCCTTGATTGCCAAGCTGCTCGAGGTTGACGAATATAAGGAACGTTACCATGCCATCCTGTCGGAGATGCTGGAGGGATACATGCAGCAGGATCATTTCGAGGAACGGGTAGCGCAATTGCAGGAATTGATATCCGAGCACGTCAAGCAAGACCCCAGACCGTTCTACTCCTATGAGGAGTACGAGCAATCTCTCCCGACATTGACCTCATTCGCGGAAGGGTCCATGGATAATATCCAGCAGCAGCTGGATGGGACGATCCCTTCCGCCGGCGACGGAAGCGGCAGCGGCGGCGGTATGGGGCCAGGTGGCGGAGGAGGTCTAAGGCCTGACGGCGTGCGACCCGGTGGTAACGGGATGGTACCTGACGGCAGTACGAATTCCAATGATGCCGACCCGGAGAGTTCTACCGGCACCGGGACAAGCACGACACCGGATGGAACAGACGGCAGCGGGACTGACGGGACTGGGATCGTTGTCCCTAACGACGCCCCGGGCGGAGACATCTCTGGCGAAAACACGCCTGCCAACAGCGACGGTGCTACTTCTGCTGCTTCCGGCAACGCGGATGTTACATCGAGCGGCACTGGAGAAGGCTCTGGCGACGCTCCTGACGTGGATGAATCTGTCTCGTCGATTATATTGGCGGTTGGATCAGGCACAAGCAGTTCCGACGAAAGAACAGCGATGGATGCTGCTTCTGCCGTTAATCCAACAAGTCATGCAGAGGAAAGTAACGCAGAGGAAAATTCTACAGATTCAACGCAATCTCCGAACCAGCCCTCTACAGGCGGCAATCAACCGACCATGCCGCAAGCGCAGACTCAGAATGGTCAAGGGCAGATGCCGGATTTCCCTCAAGGACAGATGGGGAACGGGTTCGGCGGTGAGTTTGGCGGTCAAATGCAGGGAGGACGCGGAATGGGCCGGCCTGGCGATTGGTCAAACGAAGCAGCCCAGGAAGCCTTGTACGCAGGAGTTTCCCTCGTACTGCTGCTGCTCTCATGTCTTTTTGTGACTCTATATAAACGAAAAAGATTGTAATCAACAAGCAAGGGACAGTTCCGAAGGCATCAACCTTTGGAACTGTCCCTTTTATATACGCAAATCGTTTATTAGCCGATATCCGTTACATAATCAAGCAGTTACTAAGCAGTTATCCACGTTAAAATAACCGGTGTCGCGATGAGGAGCGCGCCAAGCGCTACGATGGTTCTCGTTGCATTTCCGGACAGTTTGCGCTGCGTCTCCGCCGAACGATACCAGCCGCTGAATTGCAGGCGATTGCGATAGAGGACCAGGAACCAACATACATTTCCCGCAAACAGGAACAGGAAATATAACCCTTCCCAAGGAATCCAGGACTTCAGGATCTGATGCTCCATGCTGCCCAGAACCGCTGTCACGATCATCATCATGATCATCATTCGAATGATTTCCAGAATGGATGAGGCCAATTTGGTCATAAATGCTTCCTCCTTTCATTCATGCCGATACTGGAGATTTTACCATTATACAGCAAATACAAGGACTCCGCATCCATTCCCGTAAACGATCAGGAACTGGGAACTCAATTGGAGTTGAGTTCAGCTTCTTGATCGTGAAACGATTGTTTTCTTACAAAGTATGAATCCAGCTTCCGACTGCCCCATAGGGACAGCAAGATAAAGGCTAGGACACCGAGCAATTTGAAGGGCTCCGCCATAAAATCCGAGAGATTAGCCCCGATGTACGAAACGCAAAACACCATAATGCCCTTGCCCAAGGTTACGGCCATGAGATAGGACATGACGTTCATTCTTGCCAGTCCGGCGGCCACGTTGACAGCGACAAAAGGCCCGACGGGAAGTATGCCCAGCAGAAAAACATAACTGAAGCCGTTGCGCTGAATCCAGCGCATGCCGCGCTGAACCTTCGGTTTTTTCGCCCAGCGTTCGATCAGGGGAGTCCCGGATATTTTCCGCACGAGGAGAAACGTCGTCAAGCATCCCGCCACCATTCCGATCCAGGAGTAAAGGAATCCTGCCCACAGCCCGTACACCGCTGCATTAACGCCAACGATCACGATCGTGGGCATCGGTGGAACAAAGGATTTCAAGAAAGTCAGCAGTATGCCCGGCAGAGGGCCTAGGGCTCGAAACTGGTCAAGAAACCATTCCAGATTGCTCTGTGTAAAATAAGACATGATGTCCAAGTAGCCATTCAATGACTTCACCCATTTCCGCTAAGTATTGCTTGTACTAACCAACTTGCAGCACCTGATGCAGCTGAGCTAGATGGTGATTATCGTGCCAGATGAAATCCCTCATAAATTGCGCCACTTCAAAGGGATGCCCGTCTCCGTCCGCGTACCGCTCCTCATACTTCGTTTCCGGCAGCTCTTCAATGGCCCGAATCAGCTGCTCCCTTGCGGTTATCGTCCGGTCCACCAGCGCTTCCGTCGATAGCGTTTTGGCATATTGCTTTGCCTCCTCATTGAAGACGTCATAATCCAGATGCCGGACGGTCAATGCATCTCCCGTTGAGATTTTGGCGATCGCCTCATTAAAAAAATACTCATCCCATCGCATGATATGGCACACTACATCGCGCACGGTCCATTTCCCATCCGCAATCGGGGAATTCCAATAGCCCTCTTCCAGGTCACCGAACTCCTTCACCTTGCCGATCCATTCCGAATACTCGTTTAACAGCTGCTGTTTGTCATTCATATACATTCTCCTTGTCCATATATGATTTGATATAAGCGTCCAGTCGTTCCTCCGGCCAGCGATACATCTCCAGCAGCTCCCCATAAGGATCGCCCGGTATATGCAGCAGCTTCGCAAAGGCAGGTTCCGTCTTATAACCCGCCCTCTTCAGCTCGATGATAGTTTCCCTTGCAGCTTCGCCGAGCCGCTTCAACAGCTTGTATTCCACTACCATATGACGGTAACCATTCTGCTTCATGGAAGGCACCGGCTGGGCAAAAATCTCGAATTCCCAACCTTTGTACCGAAATCGCGCTACTGCTCGCTCTACGTTCCCCACACCTCGGAAAGAGTATGTGAAATCCGAAACAAGTCGGTCGTATGACGCCCTGAGTTCTCGCTCGAACAGGTCAAACTCCGTCACATGACATATGATATCGAGATCGCTTGAAGCGATGTCAATCCCGATCGGGATCGTGCCCACCAGTATAGGGCTGCAGGATTTCAAATGCTCCCATAGTTCTAGTTCATCTATAACCAAAGCTGCCTGCTGCTGCTTGGCTGTACCTTGACGTAAATACTCCAGGTTTAAAAAATCCAACTCTTCTTGCATCGCTGTTTCCCACCTGCCCTACTCCGCTGAGCTTTCAGGTTGACGCTCGGTCCAGGTCGTCCGAACATAGCCCAGCTTCATGCCGACGGTTTCCATGTCGCGATGGCTCTGGGATAAGAAGGCACATTGACCGACAACCAGATTGCATCCCTCCCGCTTCGCGTCCCGTATTCTTCTGCGAAGCAGCTCCTGATGCAGCCCCCGTCTACGGTATTCCGGCAGCGTAGCGGCAAATGTAAGCGAAGCCGTGGAATGGTTTATATGCATGACACCGGCCGCAGCCGGCTGCTCATCCACATAAGCCATATAGAACCTCCAGCCCGGTCTTGCATGCAATACGCGATTGTTCAATGCTACGGAAGGGATCCCTTGCACCGGCAGTCCTGTTCCCAGGCAATGAACTTTAGCATAATCTTCAAACTCGTCTTTGTCTATTGTTTTGATCACAATTCCGTGATCCGACATGTCCACCAGTTCTTGCGGGTTCATATACATGGAATTATGAAAGGCGGATTGGAAGAATCCGCGATCGGCAAGCGCCGAGAGAAATGCCTGATTCACCATGGCGGGCACGATCTCGAACTGGAATTTGCGGTCCCGCGAATGATAGAAGTCGATGATTGCGTCCAGATCCTTCAGATTCTCCGAACGGAGTCCTTTGACCGTGTTAAAAGAAAGCCAGGGCATCGTTTTGCTGTACAAGCACAGCGCTTGGCCGAAACGAACCATCTCAATCCCTTCGGGATTTCCGGTCCGGCCTTCGATGGCTTGCATTCGATCATACATATACTCCGTTTCTGAACGCTGAATGCGATGGATTAGCTCCTCGGATGGAAGATGCAGCATGGTTACCTCCTATGCTTTATGTATTCAATTTTCAAGATCCTTGATAAATAGAGCCCGAAGATCGTGTACGGATGCTTCGGGCTCTAGGCTTGCTGTGTATGGTTTATTTCGCGCTGCCCGGCAGATCGCAAGATCCGTCGGCACACATGCCGTCGTTGCTGTCGGACTCGTTCACCATGACTAGGGGATTCGCTTCACGATAGGCTTTGTCCAGTGCATCCGTGAAAACTTCCAGCGGTTGTGCGCCGGACACGGCATATTTGCCTCCCAGCACGAAGAACGGCACTCCCCGAATTCCAAGATTCGTCGCTGCGGCTTCATCTGCCCGTACCTCGGATTGGAAAGCATCGCTTTCAAGCACCGCCGTAGCCTGCTCCCGCTCCAGTCCGACCTCCGCCGCCAGATCGGCGAGCAGGTTCTTATCTTCCAGATTCTCGGCATCCGTGAAATAGGCGCGGAACAGCCGCTCCGTCATGTCTTTCATTTTACCATGCTGCGCAGCAAAATGAACCAGTCGGTGAGCATCAAATGAATTGGCCGGTATCACGCGATCCATGTGGTAGGTAAGTCCAACACTGGCCGCTTGTTGAGTCACGTTGGCATTAGCTGCCTTGGCCTGCTCTATGCTCATGCCGTATTTCGCCGCCAATAACTCGTCCATGGAAACCCCGGGCTTATACGACGCATTCGGATCAAGCTCAAAGCTGCGATATACCACTTCAACCTGATCCTTATGAGGGAACTGCTCCAATGCCGATTCGAACCGGCGCTTTCCAATATAACAGAACGGACACATAAAATCCGACCAAATTTCAACTTTCATTTCATTCGCCTCCTAGCGAGCAGGAATACTAACTTACTAATTGTAACCCGCTTTCGCCCTGATATCAACACTACATATGAAAACGGCAATACTGCACGGTAATCCCTGATATGAGCTCACGGTACACAGCCTTCAGCGATGCTTCCTGCTATCTTGTATCCTGGCCTGAATCCAGTCCATCACAACCGCACAGCCAAGCTTCCCCTCCAAGGAGCCGTTCATCACCAAATCCGCATGCCAACGGGTAGGCTCGACATATTGATCATGCCTGTATCGCACAAGCTGCAAATATTCCTGTATCACGCTTTCCTCGCGATGACCCTTCTCCATGAACCGCCGGTTTCTTCGAAGCATTCTTTCATCCGCGGGACAGTCGACGAACAGCTTCAGATCCAGGGAGTTTCGAAGATCCTCGAATTGATACAGAAGAAACCCTTCAATGACGATGACATCATGGTCACCGCAACGGGCGGCTTGTTCTATCTCATCGGTCAGACGCTGGATGTTGACGGCGTCCGGATGGTTAAAATCCTCAAAGATTGTATTCGTAAAGGGCGCTTTAGACATAGGTCTGACGGACTTATAATATTTGTCCATATGAAAGAGCGCCACCCGATACTCGACAAGCTTCTCCTTGAGTTGGAGGCTTAGCGTCGTTTTGCCGCTGCCCGTCCCCCCGCCTATTCCGATCCTTATAGCACGGCCATGATTCATGTTTTCGTTCTTCCTCCGCATTTGGTTCCACTGTGTAGACTTCAATCGTTTATTGCATTACCAGATAGGCCTGGTTTGTTAAACCTATCCTTATCTGATAGCTATATTAAAAAACAGACAGCGTGCCGCCGCCTGTCATTTGTACTTTTTCCAATCCATCTCGCTGTGTTCCAGCAGATATTCAAAATCGTTATCGCGACGCTTCTGTTCCGCCTTGCGTGCAGCTTCCCGTTCCTGCCGCTCCTTCTCCAGCCGCTCGGCTTCAGAGGCCTTTAAGGAATCGGTTGTCGCCTTCAGCTTTGCCAAAACTTGAGGGTCCAGCATATCTTTTAGCGTTGCGGGTTTATCGGCAGTTTCCGTTCGCGGCGCCGGGGCCGTTCGTTTCTTTTTTGCCATAAATACTCACCTCGATTTCAATCCATTATACCATCTTAAATGTCGTCTGACATCCGTATCTATTGAGGAGGATTTACGAAAAAGGAGAGCCTCTCGGCTCTCCTTCTCGTTATGTATACTTACTTAAGGGCGATCGATGGGACTTGAACCCACGAATGCCGGAGCCACAATCCGGTGCGTTAACCCCTTCGCCACGACCGCCATGACAATGGACATGTCATCATGCCCGAGATCATAATATATCAGATATTCAGCCGTTTGGCAAATTGTAATTTCTTACATCGCCCCTTGATTTCAACGACGAGTAAATACTATACTTACTTGAACTCCGTCGTCTGACCAAGAGTCCACATACGCTGCTACATGATGATTTCAGCATAGGGGGTAAGACATCCATGATCTATCATATCGATTACGTCTCAGAGGGATTGCATGTGAAAGGATATCTGGGTCTGCCGCCGCAATTGTCCCCTAATCGCAGCCAGAAAATGTCCGAAGCGGTCGACGCCATTCCCGGCGTTACGATAACCGGCACGCTTGCATGCTCCTTGAATAAGGAGCCTGTTCCGGAAGGAGCCTCCGGCTCGATCGAATCTAAGCTTCCGCTGGTCCTGTATTGCCGCGGAGGCATAGGCCGGATCGGCGCGGTCAGGTTGAAGTGGGTCGAAGAATTCGCGGCGCAAGGCTATGCCGTGTTTGCTCCGGCCTATCGCGGAAACGAAGGCAGCGAGGGCAGGGATGAGTTTGGAGGCGCCGATACGATGGATGTGATCACAGCCTTGGAATGGTTATCCCGCATTCCATGGATAGACAACAGCCGTATGCATCTGCTGGGCTTCTCCCGCGGGGCGATCAATGCTGCCGTGGCAGCCGCCCGGTCATCTCATGTATCCAAAATGATTCTATGGAGCGGCGTTTCCGACCTGGCGCAGACCTACGAGGAACGGATCGATCTGCGCAGAATGATGAAACGCGTCATTGGCGGTACGCCGACCAAGTTTCCAGAACGATACCTTCTTCGATCCCCGATTTACTATGCGGATCGAATCCGATGTCCTGTCCTGATTGTGCATGGTACGCGGGACGAGCAGGTCCTGGTTGAACACAGCTTCCGGATGCTGGACAAGCTTCAAGAACTGGGACACCAGCCAGAAGCCCACCTGTACGAAGGGCTGGGACATCATTTCCCGCCGCCGCAGCATGCCGCGGCGATCAACCGGATGTTCGACTGGTTGAAGCGAAGTTAAGGCGTAATTAATCTAAAGCTCATGATGATCGGTATCTACACCCCTATTCCAGCCTAGCAGCCGTATCGATCCAGTATTTGCAATTCCCGTCCGCAATAGAACTGAGTTCACCATGGTTCCATTCTATGATGCGACGGGAAGCCAGATTGGTTTCATCGCAGGTTAGAAGGACCCGGCTTATGTTCTTTTCACAGGCTTTCTTAACGAGCCCCGCCAGCATCTGTTTGCCATATCCTTTCCCCCGCTCCGACGGCCTGATGACATACCCGATATGCCCCCCTGACTCCAACAGCTTCTCATTCAAGCGGTGTCTGAGCTTGCCGTAACCTACAGGCTTGCCGGTATGATACAGCCAATAAATCGTCTGGGGAACATACTCATCCGGCAGATTGATGCTTCGTGCCATTTCGTAATTGCGACGGACCTTGGAGGAGAACTCCTCCATGCTGCTGCTATTTAAGCCGTTAACAAAGCCGTTCTCGCCGGTACCAATCTCCTGGACCATAAGCAGAAGACTCTCATCCTCCTTCTCCAGCAGCTCCCTTAATGCTAACGTCAAGGCTATCCCTCCACTTGAAAAATCGAATCCACAATGACAGGCAGCTGGTCCCGCAAGGATACCGCGCCGAATACGGATCTGGCGTGGATCCCTTGATCCCCGAACACCTCAAGCATCAAGTCCGAGAAACCATTCAACACCATATGATGCTCTTCGTAATCGGTTGTTGCGTTAATGAAGCCCTGAACCTTAACCACCCGCTTCACTTTATCAAGCGATCCCAGGCCTTCCTTCAATACGGCCAAGACTTCGATTCCGGTCAACCGGGCATATTCGTATCCCTGCTCCGTTGTGTAATGCTCGCCCAATTTGCCCCTTGGCTGCCCGGATGGTCCCTTGCCGGAAACATACATCAACCCGTTCACGATGACGTAGTTGGCATACTTGGCTGCCGGCAATCCGGCTTCTGGCAAGCTGATGCCCAGTTGCTGTAAACGTTCCTCCGCACAAACGGTCATTTGATCACTCCTAAAGGAAAATCATTCAAATTAAATTTCAATTATTGTATCACGGAATAACCGTTTTACAAGCAAAAAAAGACCAACCCCATTCATCGGGATTGGTCTTGGGTGTAACCTGTCTGCTCTTAGATCCGGAACGAATACGAAGCATAACGCTCCGCATTGTCAATCGCCTGCCACACGTCCGTCGTTTCTGCTCCCGGATACCAATAGGCATACCCGGCAATTCGGTATTTGGCGGCCATGAGATGTTTCCATGACAGGGAGCGGGAATCCTCGGTCCATATGCGATGCTGGATGCCTCTGCTGCTATAAGCTGCTTCATATTGCGCCACGCTGGCATTCCAAGTTAAGGAAGCCTGGGTCAGACGGATGCGATGTCCCTGTTCAATCAAACCGATATCCGACGAGGACACCGATGAAGCAATCTGCCAATCCCTCGTATAAAGCGGATACGCAATGATGCTCTTCTTAGCCGGCACTTGGGTCAGCAGCTTGCTCAGCGCGGATTCGCTCCATGGCAGAGAGGATACGGAGCCCGCTTTCGGCGAACCGCCCCAGTGCTGGTCATAACTCATGAGCACCATATAGTCCACTTGACTGCCAAGCGCCTGATAATCGAAGGCAGCCGTCCAATCCGTATTCAGATCAGGTGAAACATCAATGGATAACTTGGCTCCAAGCCGTTTCATTTCCGTGGATAACTGCGTGATGAAGGCCGTCAGATTCTGCCTGTCCTCAGGCATGACGTTCTCAAAATCGATATTGATCCCATCCAATCGGTAGCGGGATACGCTCGCAGCGATGCTGTCTACGACAGACTTCCGGGACTGCGGACTGCTTAGAACCTGGTGGGTTCCTTCCGCATTCGCGCGGTTGCCCACCATAGCCCACACCTGCCGGCCATTGTTACGAGCCCAATTCAGCAGCTCGATGTCGGTGCTGTCCGAAAGCTTCCCGTTAGACTCCATGTAATACCACCGCGGCACCAGCACATTCAACCCGGCCCGTTTGGCATAGGAGATATATTGCTTGGTCGAGCCATTGTACAACCAGCCCATATGAATATTCGCGGCCGGCTGGCTGTCGATCATGGATTTCACGTTTCCCGATTGAAGGACCCTGTCCAGCAGCATCGCCGTTTCTTCCCGGGTGATCGGGTCCAGCGGTCTGAATTGGCCTTGGCTTCCTTGCAGCCAGCCTGTATTCGTCGCTTGGCCGACCGCACGCCAAGCCCATGCCGCGATCGATTCCGAATCCGTATAGTAGCCGGCGGTATATCCGTTATCGTATCCACTATCCTTCATGGCACGAATAACGATGACCGCGGCTTCCTGTCTTGTTATCGAAGCATTCGGAAAGAACTTGTAGCCGTTCCCCTCCACGATGGATAAGTTAAGGCCTGCATGAACCCAGCCGTAGTACCAAGCTGAACGGGATACGTCCTGAAAGGCGGGCAGATCGTTCGGAACAGGCTCCATGTTCAGCATTCTGGCAACCATAGCGATAAATTCGGCCCGCGTAACCGGATTTCGCGGCAAAAAAGCTCCTGTGCCATCCCCGCTTACGATGCCTCGCTTGGCCAGACGGTAAATCGCGTCTTTTGCAAAGCTGGACGAAATATCGTGAAAAGCGGTTGGGCTAGGAGCTTGAGTTGCTGATGCCTGAAGGGGGCTTATAAATGCTGTAAAAGACAAAAGGAAACAAAGTGACAGGATATATTTCTTCAAAGGGACGCCTCGATTCTATCATCTGATATTCTCAGCATATCAGATGATGATAGAATCAGGCATTATGCATTTCTTGGTAATGTGGGCATCAGTCAAGGATTTAACAAGTTAAAACGACCGCGCCTATACCTTCGACCACAAGGGAATCCCGGCTCAATCCCTTCACATGCTCTTCGCCAAACAGAACCTTCCAATCGCCCAGCTCGGGTATCGTCAGGGAAGACGGTTTGCGTCCGGCATAATAGATCACATAAATATGCTCTGCCGGGTCGC
This sequence comes from Paenibacillus sp. HGF5, assembly GCF_000204455.1. Classification (NCBI taxonomy): domain Bacteria; kingdom Bacillati; phylum Bacillota; class Bacilli; order Caryophanales; family Paenibacillaceae; genus Paenibacillus; species Paenibacillus sp. HGF5. The sequence goes on from NZ_AEXS01000038.1 coordinate 14,022, forward strand.
CGCCCGCATGATCGCGAAGCGTGAAAGCAACGGCATGCTCCGGGCACGGCTCGAAATGAAGATGCTTGCGGATCGACGCTGCATCCCTCATTCTGAACCCCGGATGATTCCTGCGCAGCTGAACGAGCCGCTGGATGTACTTCACCCCGTCCTGGTGTTCCGATGCCATTCCCCAATCAAGCCGGTTCACCTCATCGCTGGCATTGTAGCTGTTCTCTACACCGTTCTTGGAGCGATAATACTCTTGGCCGGCGTGCAGGAAAGGAATGCCTTGGCTGGTAAGAATCATGGCCGATGACAGCCGGTGCATATCGCGGCGAACGGCATCCGACTCCCCATCCGTAGACAGCATGATTTTATCCCAAAGGGTATGGTTATCGTGACACTCCACATAATTCACGCACTGATCCGGCTCGGAAGCAAATGCCTTGATATCTTGGGAATACGGAATGCCGCCCACGATGCCTTGCTTCACCTTGTTTTGATATCCGACGCCGCCGCTCACAAAGCCTTTATAATCAAAATAAAAGATATCCCCTTTAACTGCATCACGGAAACCATCGTTAAAGTGCGCGATTCGCGGCATCAAGGCCGCTTGCTGCTGATTCGCCCGTTTCTTCTCGTCCAGCTCGGTTTTCATGACCCAGCCTTCGCCGATCGTCATGATGGAAGGATCGATTTCGTCCAGGCGCGCACGGATTTCATTCATCGTCTGCACATCCAGCAATCCCATCAGGTCAAAGCGGAAACCGTCCACCCGATACTCCTTCACCCAATGCAGGACGGATTCCACAATGAACTTCCGCATCATCGGACGCTCGGATGCCGTGTCATTGCCGCACCCGGATCCGTTGGAGAATTTGCCGTCTTTCGTGTAGCGGAGATAATATCCCGGCACCAGCTTCGTAAAGTTGACCAAATACCCGTCATAAACATGGTTATACACCACGTCCATGATGACCCGCAGGCCTTGTTCATGGAAGGTCTGAATCAGCTCCTTCAATTCACGGATCCGAACCTCCGGCACATACGGATCGGTAGCATACGAGCCTTCAGGAGCATTATAGTTCTTCGGGTCGTACCCCCAGTTGTACTGAGGCTCATGCAGCCTGGTCTCATCCACGCTTTCCGTTGCAAAATCATAAATCGGCAGCAGTTCCACGTGCGTGGCCCCCAGCTCAACGATATGATCAAGTCCTGTACGAATCCCTCCCGGCCCCCGGGTACCCGTCTCCGTCAGACCTTTAAACTTGCCCTTAAGCTCCACTCCGCTGTCCGGATGAATGGTGTAATCACGAACATGCAGTTCATAGATAACGGCATCCAGCGGGCTTTGGAACGGCGGTTTCTCGTCTGTCCAACGCTCGGGGTCGGTTTGGGCCATATCCACGATGTAAGCCCGATCTCCATTGACGCCTACGGCAGCCGCGTAGGGATCGACTGCTTCATTCCATTGATCCCCGATTAGCACCTGGTAGGTGTAGAACATCCCATGAAGATTCTCTTCTATTTTCAGCAGCCAGGTTCCCTTCACGTCGCGCGACATCGGGAAACGCCGTGCTTCTGACGTCTGCCAATCCGGGTACAGCAGCACGTAGGCCTCGCTAGCCGTGGGTGCCCACAGGCGAAACTTGGACTCTTGGGCTTGGTAGGTTAACCCCAGGTCGGTTCCGTCATAATAAAATAGCTTGTCAAATTCCTTATCAAAAACGGAGACGCCCCCGGTTACCGCGGGATCTCCGTAGTGAATAACAGCGTTGCTTTCTTTTTGTACCGACAAGATGTTCACTCCTCATTTAGGCTTCCGGTCAAGTTGCAGTCCTTCCACTTCTTCTTTTGTAATGGCACGGTTTCCATATCGGGCTTCCTCGTACAGCTCGATCAAGGACTGCGGAACACGATCCTTCCGTCCGTCCCATTCCTTAAGATCGTGTTCGGTCTCCCGCGGTGTAAGTGACGCTTTCCAATTATAGCCTTCCCTGATGCTTCGGGAAAGTATCAAACGATACATTTGTCGGATTTTCTCATTCAGCTGTTCCGGGCCTTCTCCTTCCCGATGCCTTCCGCCGATACGCACGCCGGACAACAGCCGTCGCAGCCGCTTGGATGCCGGGTCATGCTCTATATTCTCCACTTCGTCCTCATAGCCCAGTTGGGGCTGGACGTTCTGCCTGTTCATCATCCTGTTCATCCATGCGGAGAATTTTCTGTAGAGACTCGGCAGCACTTTACCAAACCGGAACAGAACGTATAGCATACCGATCCCGATAACGGTGAACACGCCATAAATCAGCACTTGCTCCAGGACTTTCATCCACTGGCTAGGCGGCTTGGTTTCTTCATCGAGAAACGGCATCTCGGGAGGAGGCTCCGACATTGAAGGCGGCTCCGGCGCTTGCTCTGCACCTGAACTGAACCACCCGGAGATCCAGGCAGCGATCCCCCTCGCCATGTCGGAGACCCACTGCTGCAGCTGCGGAAGAAAAGCGACCAGCGCAATAAGGACCAGCAAAATGATGATAAACCAGCGATTGTAGCGCAGCACGCGCCGTTCCAGCACGGGCTGGTCATTGCCCGGCAGCGTTTCGTCCAGCACGTATTGCCGGTTGACGATCAGCAGGGTCAATCCTAACGCAGCCGCTCCCATCCAGGTCAGAGACGATATTCCGCCGCGGAAGGAGTCCATGAAACTGAGAAAAAAGCTGCTGACCCCGTACAGAATCAACCCGATCAGGAAGTATGTTCCCGGGAACATCAAATTCCAGTTCACCTGCTCCATTCGGCTTCCGCGAATACTGGCAATAAACAACAGCGGGATAACGTAAGCAAGGGTGATATCAACCCCTACAAAGGCAACGGATACAGCAACGGAAACCAGGCAAGCCCATACGAACGCTTTGAACTGACGATCCATGTTGAACCAATGTGCACCTGCGTAGCCCATGACGTACCCGCCTAAGACCAGGGCGGGCCATATCCATCGGTACGATTCAGGCAGCAGATAGAATGCCGGAATGAAGAGCACCGGGAAATACAGTACGCACTCCACCAATCCCTGCCAAAAAGCCCTTATAAATCCGGAGCCTCGACGGGTCATGCGGACACCTCCTTCGCGGAAGACGGCACGTCGCGAAGAAGGAATACCTGGATCGTGTGCCCGTTATCCCGGAATCGCTGAAACATCTCTTCCAGCCTGGGACTGACGTAAGTGCTCAGAATGAGGATATCTTTAGCTTCTTCATGCCGCGACAGCTCGTGGGCCAAATAATCATGAAAAGAAAGCCGGCGGGTCAGCTCCAGTCTGGCCAGCATTTCGAATATCAGCTCCTGCTGCATCATGCCGCCTGCGACCGGAACAAATGCTTCATCGTTTGAATCCTCGCCAAGGGTTCCATTGGTCCCCATTCCGATCTCCATGCCCTGTGACAATAAATGCGCCGTAATGCCGGCTGCCAGGCGGATGCCATACTCAATGGCCTCCGGACGCGTTGCCTTGCTCCACATCTGCTCATGATCTTCAATATTCAAATAGATGAAGAGCCGGCTGTCCGCGGTCGTATCCCGCCTGTGAACCTGCAGGGTTCCCGTCCGTGCAGTCGCTTTCCATTGGATATCCTTCAGCGGATCACCGTCCCGATATTCGCGGACGCCCGATATCAGGAACGGATCCTCCATGATCCATCTGCGGACCAGCATCTCCCCCATCCAGGTCTGAACCGGCAGCTCCATGTCCGACGCATCCATCGGCATCGGATACACGATAATTCCGCCGGGCAGGGTCTTGCTCTGGACAACCGACTCCATGCCGACCAGATCCCCTGTCGTCATCGATACCGTTCCCAGCTTGTACAAACCTCTTCGTTTCGCGGTAATTCGATGTCTTCGAAGGATCTTGGTCCAAGGCAGCAGACTGAAGAAGCTCTTATGGTTCTGATTGAATTGCCCCTCGCTGATGTCCAGGTTCAATTGATTATCGAACGCCAGGCCCGAGCGGAACTGGGATTCTACCCGAAGCCAGGGCACCGGCAGCGCTTTACGGTTCTCGATGATTTCGATCAATTCCACGGAATCTCCCTCATAGCAGGTCGATACCTTGAAGGAACGGCTGTAGTTCAGCTTTTGGAGTGCCGTCCGTTTGAAAATCTTGCCCTGCACGACTACAACCACAGCAGCGATCAACAATATCCAGTAGGCTCCCATCGCCATCGCCCCCTACGACGAGATGCCTTCTTCTGTCGGTACGGCAACCTGCTGCAGCAATCGTTCGATCACTTCTTCTGACGCAGTCGCGCCGCCGCGGTTGTGGAGCGTCCCCCGCAGCTTCAAGCGGTGAGCCCACGTCGGCACGGCGAGCTCCTTCACGTCATCAGGCGTAACAAACTCTCTCCCGTTCAGGACGGCCTGTACCTGCACCGCTTTCAATAATGCCTGGCAGCCCCTCGGGCTTACGCCGGAGGCGACGGCTTCATCCCGTCTCGAATGCTCGGAAAGTTCGACGATATAAGCCAACATCTCATCGCTGACATGTACTTTGCTGACGATATGCCTGGCTTGTACGATGCTGTCGGACGCTGCGATGGCCGTCAGGGATTCCAGCGGCTGTTCGTCTTTGAATCGCTTCAAAATATTCACGCTTTCCTCCGAGGTAGGATACCCCATGTTCAATTTGAATAAAAATCGGTCCAGCTGTGCCTCCGGCAGCGGAAACGTTCCTTGCTGCTCCAACGGGTTCTGCGTAGCGATGACCAGAAACGGTTCTTTCAGTTGATGGGTTACTCCGTCGATGCTGATCTGGCGCTCCTCCATGCACTCGAGCAGACTGGACTGCGTACGAGGCGTCGCTCTGTTGATTTCATCGGCGAGCAGGATATTGGTGAACAGCGGACCGGGACGGAATTCAAACGTCGCGGATTGTTGATTATAGAAATAAATGCCGCTCAGATCGGACGGCAGCAAATCCGGCGTAAACTGTACCCGCTTAAACGTGCAATCAATCGACCTGGAGATGGATTTGGCCAACAGCGTCTTCCCGGTTCCCGGAACATCTTCCAGCAGTACATGACCCGATGTGACCATGGCAATAAACAATCTGTCAATCAGCTGCTCCTTGCCTACCATAACTTTGGAAACGTTTGCCCGAATGTCGTCGGCAAGACGGCGGACGCCATGATAATCTGTAATGATTGTAACCACCCCTTATGTAGTTTTACTTAACAACAAAGTTCGTCACGACCTCCCATAATTCCTGTTATTCGGGACAAAATAAGACCGATTGGCCAAGTTTGGCCAAGCCTTCACTGACCAGGGCGCGTCTCTTCCAAAAACGCCAAGAAGCCGTCCAATGACGGCTCCCGGGAATTCACCTTCACTGATGATACCCATGCCGTGTTGTATTAGCCGGTAAGTTGAAGCCTATTTTACTCTGCCGGCCTGTTCTCCTCTGCGGTGGAATTCGAGCCGCTTTCCGGAATCAACAGTTTAGCCAGCTCCGATTCCGCCTGCTCGCGGCTGTCGATCCGGATGTCGATATAATGCTTAACCTCAGGCCCCTTTGCATAAAACGGTTCCAGAGAGGCAGCCCATTTCTTATAGTCCGGGTGCCCGCGGAAGCCGATCAGGTGATCCTTAATGCCGCTCCAGCGGACAAGGAATATATATTCATCCCGGTTCTCCACGCACTTGTGAAGTTCATGGCCTACATACCCCTTTTTGGATAGCAATACGCCGGAAGCCTCCCGAAATGCACTTTCGAATTCGCTTGCCAGCCCAGGTTTAATATAAAGAATGGCAGATTCCAATATCATAACGTTCCCCCTCTTTCGCATCGATCCGATCAACGGTAAGGCAGTGCTTCAGATTTCGCAGCACCAGGCTATGAAAACAAGTAGGTGCAGTCCAAGTATATGCTGGTATAATGAGAAGAATGAATATACGAATGAGGATGAGACTAACATGGCATTCGGCATCTCGAAGCAGGAATTACAGCAATGGAAACAGAAAGTCGCCAATGGCGATATCGCGTTTTTAACCCATTATTGGTACGATAAGCGGTTTCCGGAGTTTCATACCGTAACCAAAGTAGGCTGCTCGGATATTCAGCGCCTGAAGGACTGGTGCATATCCAATGGATTAAATCCGCAGTATATCCATCACCGCCAGCCATATCCGCATTTTGACCTGATCGGTCCCAAGCAAACGGAATTGCTGCAAAAATATAAACTCGAAGATCATATCACGAGATTCGGTCTGTCATAACGTCTAGTCCCTCGACTTGAATTAAGTTGACAATCCGCTCATAGTACCGGAAAACCCGCCTTGATCCACGGTATCGCCCTTACATCCCGTGCCCGATCAGGCGGGTTCTTTAGTCATCATGTCATGGCTGGACCATGCGAATGTTCCAGCCTGACTCCTAACATTATGTTACGGCTTGGCTTGACATCTTCTTCAGCGTTTTATGGATCCAGATCGCAGCCGTTGCGCCTTCCCCCATGGCAACGGTGGTTAATTCGGAATGGACGCCCAGGTCGCCTGCAGCCCACAGCAGTTCGACGCTCGTCATTTTGGATCGGGGATCGGTCTTCACATGCCGATTGTGCTCCAATTCCGCCCCCAACTGCTCGGCCAATTCGGAAAAGATCATGTTCCCGCCAAAGGATATGAAACCGCGCTCCGCGCGGATGATGCTGCCGTCTTCCAGCACAACAGCCGATAGGATGCCTCCTTCCTCCTGAATTTCGGTTACTCTTTTCTCTATATACGGAATCCCAAGATTCGCTAACTGCGTCATGTTCTCGGACGAAGCCGGCTGTCCTTCATGATTGACATAGATGATTTCCTTCGCCCGCTCGGATAACAAAATGGCCATACTGGCACCGGGATCGCCCGATCCCAGCACAACGGTTTTTCGATCCTGAATTTCATATCCGTCGCAATCGGGACATACAAAAACGGAGGTGCCCAGCGTAGACATCAGGCCCGGCAGCTTGGGAAAGCGGTCCATCAAGCCTGTTGCAAGCAGCATGCTTTTTGCCCTGTACCTGGTTCCGTCTTTACCGGTTAACACAAAACACTTCGCTTCATCCCGTTCGGCCTTCCGTATATCATCGGCTGCAAACGTAACGCCCACGGCCTCCGCCTGCTTCCGCCCTCGCTGTCTGAGTTCTTCACCGGACACCCCTTCCGGCCATCCTAGTATGTTGCGGTAGCTCTTGCAGATGGTGGAACGCCCCGTTCCCCGGTCGATGACCAGTACATCGTAGGCCGAATACCGTCCCAGTTGTATAGCTGCCTGCAGACCTGCAATTCCGCCGCCAACAATAATGCAATCTTTCACGTCTCTGTCCATCATGTAGGTTTATCCACTCATTTCTGTATCGAATTAAGAGCTGAAAACTCTTGTGATCAACGCATGCTTCCCGAATAGAGATACACCCTAATATTTAACCAATCCGATGCGATTTACTCCTGATCAATCAAATAACCCCCGGCACACCGTGCCGAGGGCTATTCAATAAGGCCTTCACAGGAGAAACTGTCCTGCTAATGCGCCAATGATGACAACAAGCCATGGGGGACTCTTCCAGAACATCAGCATCCCGAACAGTCCCGCGCCGATCACAAATTCAAGCGGGCCGTGGATGGAGGAAGTCCATATGGGATGGTACAAAGCGGCCAGCAGAATTCCGACCACAGCCGCGTTCATGCCTGTCAGCATGCCCTGCAGCTTCGGGTTTCTTCTGATACCGTTCCAGAATGGCATGGCTCCTACAATGAGCAGAAATCCGGGCAAAAAGATGGCAAGCGTGGCAACGATGCCTCCGGGTATTCCCTGAATCAGGACCCCAAGATAAGCGGCAAATGTAAACAACGGGCCAGGTACCGCTTGTGTCGCCCCGTAACCGGTTAGAAAATCCTCTTTAGACATCCATCCGTTCAGTACCGTCTCGCTCTCCAGCAGCGGAAGAACGACATGCCCTCCGCCGAATACAAGCGATCCGGCACGGTAGAAGCTGTCCACAATGGCTACCCATCCATTATCGGTGATCCCTTTAAGGAGCGGGAGACCTACCAACAGAACGACAAACGCTCCCAGGCAAAAGAGTCCGGCTCTCCGTCCGATCGGCATTTTCATCACGGGTGTTGCCTCTTCGTTTGCTTGACGCTTGAATAGCCACAGTCCCGACAGGCCGGCGAGAGCGATCACCGCCACTTGAGTCACGGGACTCTGCCACAGCAGCACGACTGCCATGGCGATTAACGCTACAGCCGCCCGGACAGGGCCTGAGGCCAGCTTTCCTGCCATTCCGAGTACCGCTTGCGCTACGATGGCTACGGCGACGATTTTAAGCCCCTGAATCCAACCTGCCGAGCCGGGATCGAAGGTTTGCATGAGATAGGCAAAAATCATAAGCATGAGCACGGACGGCAGCGTGAAGCCGAGCCAGGCGACAAGTCCGCCCCAGAGTCCGGCTCTCATAACCCCTACGCCAATGCCTACCTGGCTGCTGGCAGGTCCGGGAAGGAACTGGGCCAAAGCCACCAGATCCGCATAGCTTTTCTCATCCAGCCATTGTTTCCGCCGTACATAGGTCTGGTGGAAATATCCGAGATGGGCAATCGGCCCGCCAAATGAAGTAAGTCCCAGCTGCAGAGCAGTCCACCAGGTTTCGCCGAGCGCACGCCACCTTCCAGACGGTTGGCTGTTGCCAACTTGAGACTGTGTTTGCTCTTTATCTGTCTGTAGATTCAAGATACCATCGCTCCCCGTTTGCTTGGTGTAATGTAATAGAACTCTTAACCCGTTCAGTCTTAAGTATACAGATCATCTTTATCAAATTTCAGAGTATACCATATTCTCATGATCAATCTACCCATTTATGTAAACGTAATGTAAAATTTTCAGAACCTTTGAGTGCTATCGTTCGAAAGTCCGCACATTCATTAAAAAAGAGCGACCCAACTGGAGTATCTCCATGGATCGCTCTTCATATTGTTCTTATAGCAAGATGTATCACCGGATGCTGACTTCTGCAGCTTTAAGCCTCCGTCTTCGTTTCGTCCGGAACGGACAGATAACCTGGCTTCGCTGCCCCAAAACCAAAGATGAACAACACCACGACAACAGCGGACAGCACCGTCAGAGGCACCTTCCATCCTCCCGTTGCGTCATGCAGGAACCCGATCAGCATCGGACCGACGGCAGCCAGCAAATAACCCAGTGACTGGGCCATACCCGATAACGCGGCGGCTTCGTGGGCCGTTTTGGTACGAAGGGTGAAGAACATCAGGGACAAACTGAAATTCGCCCCACCCGAAATACCTACCAGCATCACCCATAGGAGATTCAACGAAGACATGCCGGATAACAAACCGGCATAACCGATCAGCATGGACAATGCAGAGATCGTTACCAATACACGCTGGTTCGGATTCCGGCCGGCCAGGACAGGAATGATGAAGGAAAATGGCAGGCTGACAAATTGGAGAATCGAGAGCATCCATCCTGCGGCGCTGTAATCCATGCCTTGGCTTCTCAGAATCTCGGGCAGCCATGAGATGTTCACGTAGAACGTAAACGATTGAAGCCCCATAAATAAAGTAATATACCAAGCAAGCGGCGACTTCAGCACGCTCTGCTGCTTCGAAGCAGCAGAACTGACCTCAGCGGTTTTTCCGGAACTGCGGCGCTGGATCAGCCATACGATCATCGCCAATATGGACAAGGATCCCCAAATTAACAGGGAGCCCTGCCAACCAAGCCCGGCTTGGGTAGCCAGCGGAATGCTGACCCCCGAGGCAATCGCGGCGAGCAGGTTCATCGAGGCAGAGTAGGTGCCTGTCATCAAACCGATATGGCGCGGGAAGTCCCGCTTGACCAGACTCGGGAGCAGCACGTTCCCTACGGCTATGGCCATACCTAGAAAGGCGGTACCTATCAACAGCGTGTAGGGAGACGATATCGAGCGTATGCCGATGCCGAAAGTCAGCACGACCATACTCAGCAGAAGGGTTGTCTCCAGTCCCCACTTTTTTGGCCATGGCCGGCGCCATCGGCGACAGTAAAGCAAAGGCTAATAGTGGCAGCGTTGTCAGCATGCCTGCCAATGTGTTCGAAATTCCCGTATCCTCTCGAATAATTCCGATCAGCGGACCTACCGAAGTGATCGCCGCCCTGAGGTTAATGGCAATAAGGATAATGCCTGCAAAGATCAACCATGTGCGCCCTGTGGAATTGGTGTTTGGATCTATCGATGTTCTTGATGTCATGACATGGACTCCTTACTTTTCATCCGATATGTAAAAATAAACTTATCCGAGTTTATCACAAACCCGGACTTTAGGCCATAGCCCCGGGAGGTCAACACCCTGGCGGCAATGTCATGTAATAACGCATGGACGCACCGAAGAGCCCTACACAACCGGGCTCCAGGCATACACGGATAATTTTTGGACATCGCGAATCAATTCATTATACCGGTTCAGGATATCCTCGGTTGCAGCATGGCGGAACTGCTCAAAGATCCCCATGCACCGCAGCATCCCGTTATCGCTTTTGATTCTGATCGAATACTCGAGACTGTCCAGGATATAGGATAAACCGTGATCATACTGTTTGGCATTCAAATAGTATATCCCTAACTCGGCGAGAAGGCGGGTGTAACGGTTTATTGTGACCTGATCGCTTATCTTTCCAAGCTCATTTTGCTGCGATCTATAATGCAAATGCTCTTTAAAACGGTCCAAAATCGGATCAACATGAAGTTGATAACGATTGGCTGCGACCATGATATTGCATAGAGCAAGAAAGATCTCATTTTCTCTCGATTCAACGTAATCTACATACTGATGTAGGGCACCTGGTTGTCCGCTCATTAAACTAAACATATAGCGATTTGCTTCAGCCCATTCTTTGAATTGATTCATAATGAGGGATTCTTCATTACTGGCGTTAGTTATCCAGTCTGGTTTTTCATACAATGATACGTAGTAGAATGCATTATCGTAATCCCCACGCTCTTGATATAAATATGCCTGAATTAAATATGAATACAAAATATAAAAAATAAGGGGCTTCCTTGGATTTCCACTTCCCTCGAACCAGCTCCTATTTTGCTGATAATGAATTCTGGCATGATGTTCCATTCTTTTGGCAAGAGCTTCGATTTTATCCATACGCTGCAAAGATATATTCAGATTAATAAGCTTAACATACGCATCCAACTGATACATTTCATCCAACCTATCAATATAAGGCTCGAAATATACGGCAGCTTGTAAATTTTCCTCTTGGTTCTCACCTAACCTGATTAAGAATAATCGATATTGGCAAAGTGCTAACCGTTCGGAATACTGCAATTTTTCGCATTCGGCTACGCATTCGTATAATAACGCAGCCGCTTTATGCTTTTCCTCGATGAACAATTCTTCCGCCATTTCGAAAAGCATTGGTACGTAATTGATATTTTCCAACGTCATTCGTGCAGTTCTATGCAAACAGTCCAATTTATCCAGTTCAGCACATCGCTTAAGAAAAGGCCTCAGTCTCCGCCAATCCGGAGTGGTGTGGAAAATACTTTCCGTTATGTAAAGATTGTAGAAGTGCCCCTCTTCCAGACCCATACCTTCGGTAATCCGGTCTAACTGGTGCATGGACATGGGACGATTACCATTCAAGATATTACTAAGTGTTCCGCTGTTGATGCCGGATATCCTCGCAAATTGGTTAATCGTCATACGATGATTCTGCAAATATCTTACTATTTCTCCGCGAATCGTGGCTGTCGTCTCCAAGTAACCACACCCCCAGATGGAAAACCAAATATTAGTTTTGTAATTAATTAATTTCATGCTATTATTTTACATTCTTTAGGTCAATAGTAGATGAACTTAACATACCTAAAATATTTCTATAAGATACAATAAAAGACGCCTCCGAGGAATCGGAAGCATCTTACTATGGCCCACCTATTCGAGTTTAAGATAATTATGTACCGCCAGATCCAAATCCATGAGTTAAAGTTGAAAATACCGCTATTTGTTCGTTATTGTCAGCATGAATCGTTAAAGCTGGAACTGCAATTGTCCAAACGATACTAAACATAACTAATAGAGAAACCAATTTTTTTCTCATTTAATTTTTGCACCTCGCTAACTAAATTAGTATACCTTTTTTGTGATTCTAATGATGAAAAATGACGATACTGTTCAAATAACCCCATGCATCTTAGCATGCCATTGTTACTATTTATTGTAATGGAACTTCCCAAACTTTCCAATATAAATTCTATTCCTTTATCATATTGTTCCGAATTTATATAGTAGATCCCTAATTCGGCCAATAAACGCGTATGTCTCTCTAATGTTACTTGATTACTAACTTTGCCTATTCGATTTCGTTGTTGCTTATAGATTAAATAATCATTGTAATCTTCCAAAATATGATCTACCTGAAATTTATGTCGATTGGCCGCTATCATTATGTTACACAAAGCCACAAAAATCTCGTCTTCGCGAGTCGAGACGAATTCCATATACTCAGAAAGGACTTCAGCTTGCCCGACCATTAACTGGTACACATATTTGTTTGCAACTGCCCACTCTTTAAACTGGTTAATAATTTGTAGTTCTTCATTATTAGCGTTATTACCCCATGAAGGATCAGCATATTGTGATACATAATATAGTGCCTTATCGTATTCTCCACGCTCACTGTAGCTATATTCTAATGATAAATGTCCGTATAGTATATAAAAAATAAGTGGATTCTTCCTCTTTACTTCAATATGATTTTTTGTCTCAATATACTTAAACTCAATCATTGCTTTATGCAGCATTAGCTCAGCGAATTCCTCAACTTTATCCCAACGATGAATAGATCCATTTACATTGATCAAATCAACTAGCGCATCCAATTGATAAACTTCATCTAAACGATCAATATAAGGTTCGAAGTATACTGCAGCCCGCGAATTCATTTCCTGATCATCCGTAAGCCCAAGCGTAAACAACCGATACTGGCAAAGGGCCAGCCGCTCCGAATGCTGGAATCTTTCGCTCTCAGCCACGCTCCTGTAGAGCAGCACGGCCGCCTCATGCTTTCCCTCTTTGAAAAAAACCTCGGCTGTTTCAAAGAGCAGCGGGGAGTAGGAAATATTATCCATCGTCATTCGGACAGCCTTGTCCAAACAGTCCAGCTTCCCCAGTTCCGCGCACCGGTGAAGAAACGGTCCCAATCGACGCCAATCCGGCGTGGCATGAAAAATACATTCATCTATGTACAACTCGTAGAAATAACCCTCCTCCAGACCCATGCCTGACGTAATTCGGTCCAACTGCTGCATGGAAATCGGGCGGTTCCCATTCAGAATATTGCTGAGTGTGCCGCTGTTGACCTCCGATATTTCAGCAAACCGATTAATCGTCATTTCGTTCTTATGTAGAAATCCTTCCATTTGTTCGCGAATCGTGGCTGTCATTTCCAAGCTAACACCACCCTCCAGGATCAGAACCCAAATATTAGTATATTTCTCTATACAGTAATCATATTGATTAATATTCCAGCGGTCAATACTTATTTACGTCATTTTTTTACATAAAATACCCAATAAGATTTAAAAATGCCAATTCCCTTGCAAATCTTGTTCTATTTATATATCGTCAAATGAAATGACACGATGAGAAAAAGCGCTCCGAAATTTTCGGAAGCGCTTTTATTTGCTGAATTCTATGAAGAACATTCTAATCAATCTTCAGGGTCCAAAGATTCCTTGTCTAGAAGTAGAATTTTACCCCAGAACCAAACGATCATCGGACAGCTTATGGCCGCTAATCTGCTCAAATTCCCCAAGCAGCTGCTCCACGGTCAGGGATTTCTTGCGCTCTTCATCCACATCCAGAATGATGCGCCCCTTATCCATCATAATGAGACGATTGCCAAGACGGATGGCTTGCTCCATGTTATGTGTGACCATGAGCGTGGTCAGCTTCATATCGCGTACGATGTCATCGGTTATTCGGGTAATCAGCTCCGCACGAGCCGGATCGAGCGCTGCCGTATGTTCATCGAGCAGCAGGATTTGCGGCTGCGTAAAGGTTGCCATCAGCAAACTTAACGCTTGACGCTCCCCTCCTGACAGCATACCTACTTTGGCTCGGAGCCGATCCTCAAGTCCAATGCCAAGCCGCTCTAGATGTTTGCGGAAGCCGGCCCGCTTGGATGCTGTGACGCCTATGCTTAGCCCGCGGGATTGGCCGCGACGATATGCCATCGCCAGATTCTCTTCAATGGTCATATGCGGCGCCGTGCCCGCCATCGGATCCTGAAATACCCGGCCGATCCAGCGGCTGCGACGGAATTCCGGCAGATGGCCGATCGAAGTGCCGTCAATGCGCACTTCACCCGCGTCCGGCTTCATTACCCCGGAAATGATATTCATCAGCGTGGATTTGCCCGCACCATTACTTCCGATAACCGTCACGAAATCCCCCGGCTTCAAGTGAAGGTTGACGTCCATCAAAGCGATCTTCTCATCCACCGTCCCCGGGTTAAACAGCTTGGACACATGGTTCATTTCCAGCATCAGAGCGCACCTCCTTTGGTCTTCCCTTGCGTAGCTAACAGCTCGGTTGAGCGCCTCCGTGCCTGTGAACGCTGCTTCATCGCCCGGTTGATGGTCGGAACCACGAGAGCGATAATGACGATGATCGCCGTGATCAATTTTAAATCCGAAGCTTCGAGCCATGGAATCTCATAAGCAGCGGCAACGACAATCCGATAGATAATCGAACCGCAGACGACAGCCAACGTCGTCCGGAATACCGAGCCGGTCCCAAGAACGGCTTCGCCGATAATAACGGATGCCAGACCGATCACAATCATCCCGATGCCGGAGCTGATGTCGGCAAAACTGGACTGCTGGGCAACCACGGCCCCGGATAGGGCCACAAGCCCGTTCGAGATGCTGAGGCCCAGAATGGTTGTGGTGTCCGTATTCGCACCAAAGCTGCGGATCATCCGCTTGTTATCCCCTGTCGCACGCAGGGCAAGACCTAGATCCGTACGGAAGAATGCATCCAGCATCAGCTTGCCGATGATCACAATCACTAACATAATATAAATCGGATCGATCGATCCGAAGATATTCGCTTCCTGGCTCAACGAAATATTAGGCTTACCCATAATCCTCATATTGATCGAATACAGCGCAATCATCATAATAATGCCCGAGAGTAAACCGTTGATTTTACCCTTGGTGTGCAGCAGGCCCGTACAGATACCGGCTAACATACCTCCGGCAAATGCGGCAAGCGTGGCAAGCCATGGGTTCACACCGTTGGTAATCAGAATCGCCGCAATCGCCGCGCCTGTCGTAAAACTTCCATCTACCGTCAGATCCGGAAAATCCAGAATCCGGAACGTAATATACACGCCAAGTGCCATCAGCGCATACAAAAGCCCCAATTCAATCGGACCATCCAGCCTCAACACGAAATCCAGCATGTCATGACCTCCTTAAGAATTAAGAAGTAAGGCGCGGGCTGTTATCTCCGCGCCTTACCGTTACTCGATGATGTTGTTGTCCGGGTCCTTGACTTCCTGTTTCATGGCGTCGGTCACTTCAATACCATAGTCAGCCGCAACCTTCGTGTTCAGGATCAGATCCAGCTTATCCGGCTTCGTTACTTCCATGTCCGCCGGATTCTTGCCGTTTTTCAGGATCTCTACGGCCATTTGTCCAACCTGATAGCCGTGGTCGTAGTACTTAAAGCCAACGGTTGCAAAAGCCCCCTTCTCCACCGTATCGCGGTCGCTGGAGAAGAACGGAATTTTATTCTTTTGTGCCGTTTGGATAATGGCATCCACGCCGCTGACCACAACATTATCCAAGGTAATATAGTAAGCATCGACCTTGCCGACTAACGACTCTGCCGCCTGCTTCACTTCCGAAGTGTTTGTGACAGCCGCCTTCACCAGCTCGATGCCATGCTCGGCGAGCGCCTCTTCAGCCGTCTTTGCCATCACCACTGCATTGGCTTCCCCTTCATTAATGACAAGGCCGATCTTCTTCACATTCGGGAAGTTGGTGCTGATGAAATCCATCAACTGTTTAGCTGCCTCCGGGTTGGTATCCGATGCACCGGTGACGTTGCCGCCCGGCTTCTGCAAGTCGCTCACCAGCTTCGCGTCTATCGGATCGGTCACCGCTGCGAACAGCACCGGCTTCTCCTTCACGTTCTCAGCCACTGCCTGCGCAGACGGGGTTGCGATAGCGATCACCAGATCCGCTTTCGTATCCTTCAACTTCTGTCCGATCGAGAGGTTGTTCGCCGGGTCACCTTGTGCATTGTTGTAATCAATCTTCAGCGTATTGTCTTCCTCGGAAATTCCGGCTTCCTTCAAAGCCGCCAGAATGCCTTCCCGCGTTGCATCCAAGGATGGATGCTCAACGATCTGCGAAATCGCGATGCTGTAGGATTTCTTCTCGGCATCTCCGCCGCTGCCCGTTTGAGTCGTACCGCCGCCTTCCGGCTTGTCCCCGCAGCCTACTGCCGTAACCAGCAGCGCAGAGAGTGTAAGTGATAACCACATTTTTCTCTTCATCATGAATCCCCTCTCTTTTATTAACCGCTTCAATAATTTTCTACATAAAGCGACAACGCTTCCCCGCTTTCATAGACGAAAGCATTAAAGTCAAAAAATAAGTCGTTCCTATTGAACAACGGTCTATTATGAACATTTTATATGTACCCAATTGTATTCGTCAATCAAGATTTTCTAAGGGAGGATGCTTTCCATAAAGAACATCCCCGGATGTCATACGACTCCGGGGATGCCAGTATAACGAAACCCTATTTATATAGTAGAAAAAATCTTAAAATAACCTCTACAGAATGGAACGGCCCTGCATGGTCGCAAGCCAAGCATCTGCCATAAGAGCATGCCCTGCCGGCGATGGATGCACGCCATCAGGCGCCCAATAACTCATCTCAATCTTGGCGCTGGCTGCAGCGAATATGCCGTCGAGCGGAACGTACAAGGTTTCAAATTCGCGCGACAATTCGCGAACGGCCTGAATTTTTGGGTCCAGATCTTCTCGCCATTCCTTCTTCGCTTCCGTAACGGGCAGCAGGAAGGGCTCCATGAGAATGAAACTCGCGCCGGTCAACTCGCGGGTTTGGATTAGCAGCTCCCTGTAGCCTTCATAATAAGCTTCCACGGACGTGGTTTCGCCGCGATTAAACCTCCTGCCGGTTTCATTGATGCCGACCAGGACGGATACCCATGTCGGATCCAGATCGATGCAATCTTCCTCCCAGCGCCCCCGCAGATCGACGACCCGGTTGCCGCTGATTCCCCGGTTTACAAAACGCAGCCTTTTCAAAGGCAGCTCCATACCAAGCCGGGCAGCAGCCATCAGCGCGTATCCATGCCCCAAACTGTCCGACTCCTCGTAATTTCGCCCGCAATCGGTGATGCTGTCGCCTTGAAACAATACGAGTGCATTTTGCTCGATATGTACCATGCTGTTCAACGCCTCCAATAATGAAAGTGTTCACCTGCTCACCCCTTCATCATAACCGCTTTCAAGCATTCGTGAAACCCCTTAAATTCACATATCATGGCAAACTTTCTATACATTTAAGTTGACTATGTGGAATGAATTCACTACAATTCTATAGGTATACGTATGGCTGAATCTTAAAAAGAACAGGTGATTAAATCATGTCAGAGCAACAGAACTATCAGATCCTTCTCTATTATAAATTTGTTCAAATCCCGGACCCTGAAGCGTTCAAAGACGAGCATCTGCAATACTGCAAAGATCTCGGGCTCAAAGGACGCATCCTGGTTGCCTCCGAAGGCATCAATGGCACGGTATCCGGTACGGTTGAACAGACTGAGCAATATATGCAGGATATGCACGCCAATCCGCTATTTGCGGATATGGTGTTTAAGATTGACCCATCCGAAGGGCATGCCTTCAAAAAGATGTTTGTCCGTCACCGCGAAGAACTCGTTACGTTCCGTGTCGAGGATGAACTCGACCCTAACGTGGTCAGCGGAAAACGCCTATCGCCCCAGGAATTCTTTGAACACTTGCAGCGTGATGATGTCATCGTCATCGACGGACGGAATGATTATGAGTACGACATCGGTCATTTCCGCAATGCGATAAGACCAGAGGTCCAATCCTTCCGGGAGTTTCCGGAATGGATTCGCGAGAACCTGAGCGAGCACAAGGATAAAACCATCCTGACTTACTGCACAGGGGGCATCCGCTGCGAGAAGCTGACCGGCTTTATGCTCAAGGAAGGCTTCAAAGACGTTGCCCAGCTTGAGGGCGGCATTGTCACCTACGGGAAAGATCCTGAAGTACAGGGCCGTCTCTTCGACGGAAAATGTTATGTATTTGATGAGCGCATTTCCGTTCCGATCAATCAAACGGACGAGGATGTTATCGTGGGCAAATGCCACCATTGCGGAAAGCCCGAAGATCGGTATATCAACTGCGATAATGACGCTTGCCACCTGCAGCATGTGTGCTGCGAAGAGTGTGAGGAGCTTCATCATGGCTGCTGCTCCGCGGAGTGCGAAGAAATTGTGGCTGCGAGCCACAATGCTTCCTAATCCAATCAAGGCATATATCAATAACCAAACGAAAGGGCAAGACGCGAATCACTCGCCCTTGCCCTTTTACTATACGTTCTCGTCTGCATCCAGACGTATTAAATATCGTGGAAAACAGCCAATTCAGCTTCGATAGCAGCTTTGATCTTCTCGACGCATTCTTCCGTCGTTGCCGCGAATACACGTTTACCATTCACCAGTGCATATGGCCGCAGCTTGCATAGACCGCAAAGATTCATGCAATCCGCCCGCAGGACAGCGATTTCGGGATACAATTCCTCAAGATGCTCAAGTTCCAAAGCACTCATCAAGTTGCTGTCGCATATTTCCACAACAACAATCCCCATCCCCATCTTTATCACCACTATTCATTTGACAATTCGTTCATTCATTATGAGGAAAACGCATGAATTTGTCAAATCGATCGTAGGGTTTGATCAATTTGATCAATGGATGAGGGATTCCGCACCATCGATATAAATTTCAGTACCGGTAATATGGGAAGCATCATCCGATGCTAGAAAGGCTACGAGCTGGGCAACCTGTGATGGCTGTCCCGGTCCGTCCGCCAACGGCTGGTCTCCCTCAGGGTATTCAATCGGAATCGTCACCTCGTCCAGCTCCGGCTTCGCAATGGTGCTCTCATCAATATTCGTTGCAATCGCGCCTGGGCATATGGCGTTCACCCGGATTTTGTAGCGGGCGAGCTCCAGCGCCGCCATCTTCATGAAAGCCACCTGTCCCGCCTTCGTGGTGCTGTATGCGGAGAAACCAAACCCGGTAAATACCCGGTTTCCGTTAATGGAGCTCGTAATGATGATGCTGCCGCCATGATCCTTTAAATAAGGAATCGCGTATTTTACCGTAGCAAACGTTCCTCTCAAGTTCGTATTAATGGTAGCATCCCATTCATCCAGCTCCATGATCTCGATCGGAGCCTTGGTCCCATTAATACCGGCATTCGCAAATACGATATCAATCTTTCCCCACTGCTCGGCGGCTTGACTGAAGCAATCCTTCATCGATTCCGCTTTGGAAATATCGCAGTTGCCCGTGAGCACTTCGCCCCCGCCATCTTCTATGGTCTTCTTCACTTTCTCTACGCGTTCACGATCGATGTCGATCAACAGGAGTTTAGCTCCTTGCTCTGCCATAAGAAGGGCTGCGGCCCGGCCGATTCCGGAACCAGCACCGGTAACGATGGCTACTTTACCATCCAAACGTTGATTTGTTGTCATTGCCACAACCTCCTCGATTAAGTTTTCATGATTATAGATAACCCAACGAGTCCGTATCTGAATCTTGGCAATCCGAGCCTGCCATGCAGCAAGCAGCAAGCAAGCATATCCCAGCGGTAATGCCTAACCCGATACAAAAAAAGAAATCGTCCCCCGCCTCACATGGTAACACCTTACCACACGAGCCGTAAGAACGATCTCTTTGCATTCATTTCCTATGAGAGGAGCGGGTCTTCCAGGCCTATCGTTGGAATACCGCTGGCTTTACGCATACCGGTTTGGATTGCGAAACCGTATATCCGGTGAAATCAAGCTTTCCGTCTTCCGGATTCACGTTAAACAATACCAGGTTATTCCCGTCCCGATTGGCAACGATGAGGTATTTCCCCCCCGGCATGAGCGTAAAATGACGCGGATGGCCGCCCTCCGTCGAAATATATTGAACCGGACTTAAACGACCGGTATCTTCATGCACGTTAAATACTACAATGCTGTCGTGTCCGCGATTCGATCCGTATACCGTTTTGCCATCTGCGGATACGGCGATTTCGGCACAATAGCTCTCCCCGTCAAAATCCGCAGGCAGTGTCGATACCGTTTCCAGCACCTCTAAACGTCCCGCTTCTTGATCGTAGCGAAGCACCGTGACACTCGAATTCAGCTCGTTGATGACATAAGCATAGGCACCGCTTGGATGGAAAGCCAAATGACGGGGTCCTACGCCCGCGTCCAGCTGGGTTTCGCCGTGAAAGCTCAGCTCTTGCTTATTCTCATTTACCGTGTAGGCGAGAATCTTGTCCAATCCCAAGTCCTGTACGAACACATATCGACCATCCGGACTGTAAAACGCCGAGTGCGCTCTGGATTGCTGATCTTCGCGCACTGTCACGAGATCCGCATGTTTCTTCTCATCCAGCAGCTTGCCGGCTTGTCCATTCTCATCGATCGAATGAAGACCTACCAGGCCTCCATGATAACTCGAAACAATCAGATACTTGCTGGATTCATCACGCTGAATGTGGCAAGTGGAGCTGCTGACACTGCGGGTACGATTCATTTCGGTCAGTTTGCCTGCCACAGGGTCAATTTCAAAGCTGATGACCTCGGCTGCTTTGCCGCCTTGATCTGCAATTTCGCCGATAGCATACAAACGTCCGTTATCCGGATCGACGTTCAAGAAAGTGGGATTCTTAATGCCGGATACTTCATCAAGCAGCTTCAGTTCGCCGCTGTCCTCGTTAAATTCATAAACACATACCCCGCTTTGATGATCTTCCGCATACGCACCTGTAAACAGCAGTGTACGCTGTGATGGATTCGCCATAAAATCCGATCTCTCCTCTCGTATATCTATCATTTCATGTCCTATGTAGTGATGCTTTCAGTTACCATGTTAACTTCAACCCTGATGAAAATCAAATGACTTGCCGTTTGCAGCCTGTTTGTCTTTTGCCATACCGGGTATGTATGTATTACATTGATTGAAGGAGGTATTCCCATGAAACAACCGAACAGCGAAAAAGTACGCAATCATCAGGACACGGAGAACGACTCCCAGGAACAACGCGACAAGGTGAAGAACCATCAGGATGTGGAGCCTCAGGCTGAGAATTGGAATCCCCGGGATCTTCCCGATCCAGACGATAAAAACCAGTCCAAATCATAATCGTGCAACATAAGAAAGGCCGCATGGACACTGCCATGCGGCCTTCTTATATAGGTGAGTCTCTTTGGCTTGGATGATTATCCTTCCAGCAGCAGCGACTCCGGATCTTCGAGGAGCTCTTTCACGGTTACCAGGAAGCGAACCGCCTCGGAACCGTCAACGATCCGATGATCGTAAGACAATGCGATGTACATCATCGGACGATTTTCCATGCGTTCAGCATCAATCGCTACCGGGCGAAGCTGGATTTTGTGCATGCCGAGGATACCCACCTGAGGCGTATTCAGGATCGGCGTAGACAACAGCGAGCCGAAGACGCCGCCATTCGTAATCGTAAACGTACCGCCTTGCAGCTCAGACAAGGACAGCGCGTTATTGCGGGCTTTGGCAGCCAGATTGCCGATTTCCTTCTCAATCTCGGCAAAACCAAGACGATCGGCATCGCGAACGACCGGAACGACAAGCCCTTCTTTGGCGGATACCGCAATACCGATATCATAGAATTTCTTCACGACGATATCGTCGCCGTCGATCTCGGCGTTCAGATGCGGGAATCTCTTCAACGCACCCACGACCGCTTTGGTGAAGAAGGACATGAAACCGAGCCCTACGTCATGCTTCTCTTGGAATGCTTGCTTACGACGCTTGCGCACGTCCAGGATCGCGGTCATATCGACCTCATTGAAGGTCGTCAGCATGGCAGCCGTATGCTGCGCTTCGACCAAACGATTCGCAATCGTTTGACGACGGCGGGACATGCGGGTACGTTCAACCGGTTTGCCATACTCGGCAGCAGGTGCTTGTGCTGCCGGTGCAGGCGTTGAAGCTGCCGGCTTGCTAGGCGCAGCAGACGGCTTAGCTTCGTTATGATTCTTCACATCATCATGGTAAATCCGACCGATCGGGTCGCGGCCCTGTACCTGGTCCAGATCAATCCCGCGTTCACGAGCCAGTTTGCGTGCGGATGGCGATGCAGTCAGACCTGCTCCTTCCTCGTTCTGAGCCGGTACCGGAGCTTGCGGTTTCGGTGCTTCTGCGGCGGGTGCCGAAGCAGCTTCCGTTTGCACGGAGTCAGGAGCTTCAGCCGCCTTCGGCGCCGATGCGCTTGCAACGCCTTCCTGCGGAGAAATTTGACCGATCACTTCGCCGATCGTTACGTTCTCCCCTTCTTGACGAAGGATTTTTTCCACAACGCCTTCAGACTCTGCGCTAATTTCAAGATTAACCTTATCCGTTTCTAACTCGAGCAGCACATCACCGATGTTGACGCTATCCCCTTCTTTTACGTGCCATTTGAATATCGTTCCTTCGGTGATGGATTCGCCCATAGCTGGTACAGTAATTTCGCTCACAGCCGCTACCTCCCCAATGAGATCTCTTGATTTATAGTTTTACGATTAAGGGCAAAAGAAATGATGGTCTGTTGCTCATAAGCATGAACATCCTGATATCCGCTAGCAGGGCTCGAACGCTCAGGACGTCCGCTGTAACGGACCTCTGTGCCTTTAGGTGCAATTTCACGAATTCTCGGCTCCATAAAGCTCCAGCCGCCCATGTTCTGAGGCTCTTCCTGAACCCACAGAATCTCTTTCAGGTTCGGATACTTCTGCATCACACGGGAAATTTCTTCTTTAGGGAAAGGATACAGCTGTTCCACACGAAGAATGTGGATCCAGGATTGGTCCTCACCCTTCTGCTTATCCAGCGCGTCTTCCAAGTCGATCGCGATTTTCCCCGAGCACAGTACAAGGCGTTCCACCTTCTTAGGTGTTTGACCTAGACCCGGCTGTTCCATTACCTTCTGGAAACCGCCCTCGCTAAACGCGTTCACAGGCGACGCGACACGCGGGTTACGTATCAAGCTCTTCGGAGCCATAACCACCAGCGGCTTGGCATCGTCCGTGTTGGTCATGGAAGCCTGTTTGCGCAGCAGGTGGAAATATTGGGCGGCCGAAGTCAGATTCGCAACCGTCCAGTTATCCTCGCCGCTCAGCTGGAGGAAGCGTTCCAATCTGGCACTGGAGTGCTCTGGGCCGTTTCCTTCATAGCCGTGAGGAAGCAGCATCACCAAGCTGGACTTCTGTCTCCACTTCGAACGGCCCGCCGTAATGAACTGGTCGATGATCACCTGTGCACAGTTGACGAAATCGCCGTACTGCGCTTCCCAGATCACCAAAGTCTCGGGAGAGTACACATTGTAGCCATATTCAAATCCAACGACCGCAGCTTCGGTCAGCGGGCTGTTATGGATCGCGAACGATGCCTTGGCTTGCGGCAGCCGGTGCAGCGGGCAGAAGGTTTCTCCGTTAACCGCATCGTGAAGCACCAGGTTTCGATGGGCAAACGTTGCACGTTCGGCATCCTGTCCCGTGATCCGGATCGGCTTGCCGTCAGCAAGAATCGTAGCGAAGGCCAGCGTTTCGGCATGACCCCAGTCCACCTTCTCGCCCTCGTCAAGCGAGTTGCTGCGCCGCTCGAGGATCCGTTGAAGCTTCGGATATACCGTAAAGCCTTCAGGCCACTGCAGGAGCTCGCGATTAATGCCGCGCAGCACCTCTGCAGATACATTCGTCGCGGCTTCCGTCTTGGATTTGCCGTCCGTAGGGTTCAATCCGAGCAGAATCTGATCAACCGGATCCTTCGTCTTCACGTTCTCGTAAGAGTTCTTCAAGACCTCCACGACGCCGTTCTTCAAGCCGTCCACTTGTTCTTGGGTCAGAATGTTTCCATCCACCAGTTTCTTCATATAAATCGTGCTGACGGTTGGATGGTTCTTCACCTTCTGGTAGATCAGCGGCTGGGTCGTTTCCGGATCGTCCGTCTCGTTGTGGCCATATTTCCGGTAGCCGACAAGATCGATCAGAATGCTCTTCTTGAACTTGTTTCGGTAATCGCTGGCAAGACGGGCCACTGCGATACACGCTTCCGGATCATCCGCGTTCACGTGGATAATCGGAATCTCATAACCTTTTGCCAAATCGCTCGCATAATGGGTCGATCTGGAATCCTTGCCTTCCGTCGTGAATCCGATGCGGTTGTTCACGATGATGTGAATCGATCCGCCCGTACGATACGCCGGCAGTTTATTGAAGTTTAAGGTTTCCGGCACGATGCCTTCGCCAGGGAACGCGGAATCGCCATGAATCTGAATGCTCAGCGCTTTGTTCACATCATGCTTCGGATAACCCGCTTCGCTGCGATCCTCCTGGGCGGCACGAGCAAAGCCCTCTACTACCGGATTGACGTATTCCAGGTGACTCGGATTGTTTGCAAGCGTGATCCGAACCTGCCGGGCTTCATCCTTCTTCAGGTAACGGTCCGCGCCCAAATGGTACTTCACGTCGCCCGTCCAGCCGTAGTTGATGCCCATGGAGCCTTCGGACGGCACCAAATGTTTATTCGGAGAGTGCATGAACTCCGAGAAAATCTTGCCGTAATCCTTGCCCAATACATGAGCCAGAACGTTCAAACGTCCGCGGTGCGCCATACCCACGAGAATGGAGTTGACATCCGCTTCGGCCATTTGGCGAACGATCTCGTCGAGCAGCGGCACGAGTGCCTCGTTGCCCTCAACCGAGAAGCGCTTCGCGCCTACGAACGTGCGATGCAGGAATTCCTCGAACTGCTCGGCTTCGAGCAGCTTTTTCAACAGTCCCCTGCGCTCTTCAACGCTCATGTCGGTCAAGTAGTGGCCTGATTCGGCCTGCTGGTTGAGCCACTTGCGTTCTTCTTCATCGTGGACGTGGCTAAATTCATAGGCAATGGAGCCTGTATATAGTTGCAACAGCCGCTGGATTGCCTCTAAGCCGTTCTTGATATCGCCAGGAGCCTCCTCCCAGACGATCTCTGCAGGCAGGGCGGCCAAATCCGCTTGGCTGAGTTGGTAGCTTTCCGGTTGAAGCAGACGCGTGTCGGCTTCGTTTCCGATTCCAATCGGATCAATGTCTGCGGCCAGATGACCGTAGGTTCTAATGTTCCACACCAGTTTGCCGGCAGCTACCCCTTTTTTCATCAATTGCGGGTCGTAGCTTACTCCTTGTCCCTGCGAATCCGCTTTCTTTTCATTGTTTTCCAAAGATGGAGGCGGTCCCCAGCTGGCGAACAGCTCGCGGTATCCTGGCTCCACAGATTGCGGGTCTTGCAAAAACTTCTCATACTGATCTTGAATGTACCCCAAGTTCGGACCGTGATATTTCTGCCATGGTCCCTCTGTCATTCTGTCAAGGGTCTTCATCGCTGACTCCCTCCGTCAGATTATTTTGATTGCTCAAGGACGGAATTTCTAATTTTACATTTTGCATACTACATTTTACATTAAATAAACGTTTTCTTACGATTACATTATAATACACTTGGCCTCAATACCGAAAATACCCTTTATATATAATAATGATCTCAGAAACAGATGAATTTGCGTCAATTTTTTGACGATTTGTCCGCTCATTCACCAGTTCCTTGTATAAGGTTCCATTTAAACCCATTTATTCGGTAAAAATATCCTCTTCCAGCCAATCCATCTGCCGCAGCGGCTCGGGGCCGGTGTCCATCCCCAGCAGTTGAAGAAGCTGTTTGGCGTTGTCGGAAGCATCGCCTCCCGAATTGTTGTTGAAGATGATCCAGCACTGCTTCGCTTTCTTTAGCAATTGCTCTATCCATCCTCTCAGCTGTTCCAATTCTTCCGGACTGTAACGGTACAAATACCGGACCTCTCGCCAGTTGGGCTGACCGCTGGAATGCCACCCATCGGCGTTTCGTCCGTGCATCCGGATCATCACGGCCTCCGTGCCCGATGTCTCAAGCACGACCGGCACCGATCCGATACCGGCTTGCGGCTCGTCGGCTATGCTGTGGATCCAACCCTCGCTTCGCATAAATTCGAGGGTCTTCTCGCGAAACTCCGGCCCATACCAGCTCTGATGGCGAAACTCCAAGGCTATCGGAACGTCCTTCATCCATTCCCGCGTACGCTTCAGAGTGTCCACATGCTTGCGTTCGCAACCAAACCATGGCGGGTATTGGAAAAGCACGGTCCTTAATTTGTCCGCCGCTCGCAATTCTTCGACCGATGCAAGCAAATGATCGAACATCGCTTTTATGCTGGGGTATCTGTCCTTGCCCTGTCCGCGGGCATGTCCTGTCATGCCCTGATAGGCCTTTACAATAAAACCGAAATGGTCCGGGACGGCTGCCGCCCATCTTGACATTTGTTCCGGCGAGGGTATGGCATAGAACGAATTGTCCATCTCTACGATGGGAAAATGCCTGCTGTACATTTCGAGTTTATCTGCAGGCCTTGCCCCTTCGTCATACAGCTTGTCATGATCTCCCCACCCGGACAAACCTACCTGAATCACATCTTTTTGTTTATCTTCCTTTGACATAACAATCCTCTCATCCACATGATTTACCATATCGGGGACTTCTATTAATTAACCTGATCCGGGTGATTTCAAAAGCAGGCAGCCCCATACTGATTTTACCAATGCCTTGATTTCGTTCACTTCCGATCATAAAAAACATGATGGGCTTCCAGGTTTCCGTCCAGGATCTCGAACCTTCCATGCGAATAGCGGGGCTGCCGCCTTTTATCCGTAGCGGAACCGGGATTGAAGAGCAGAACCCCCTGTACATTCTCATTAAAGGGGATATGGGAGTGGCCGAACAAGATGCAGTCCACCTCCGTGTCCGCAAAAGCTTTTCTGGCTCGGGAAGGCGTCGTTCCGCCTTGACCGTGCCCATGTACAATCCCGATACGCTTGCCTTCGATTTCAACCAGTCTTTTATATCCAAAGTGTTCCACAATCCGGTCGTCGTCAACATTCCCGGCCACGCCCTCCACGGGAGCATATTGACTTAACTGCTCATACAATTCCCAATTGGACCAGTCTCCTGCGTGAAGAATAAGATCCGAATGCTTTAAATCTTCAAGCAGCGGGTCTGGCAGTTCCTTTGCCTTTTTGGGCATATGGGTGTCTGACAATACCGTAATCCGATATGGGCGACTCATTGGGATGCACCTCTTCTTATGGTTATGTAATGCTGTAATACCAGCCATCTGACATTCATCTATATCCTACCAAATAAACGAAATCAAATAAAACCGCGCAGGGAGCTGCGCGGTTTTTCACGTCTTTTTTTAAGGCAGAAAAAATTCCCAATCCAGTTTTAGTTTGTCCGCCTGCCGAATACAATGTACGAGCAAGCAGGTACAAGCTGTGTTATCCATGTTCCAGACGAGAGGTGGAAGTTGATGAGTATTCTAATTAGCTACATGATCCTTGGCCTTTCCCTATCAGCCCCCGTTGGTCCGATTAATGCGGCGCAGCTTGATAAGGGGATCAAGAAAGGGTTCTGGCATGCTTGGCTGTTTGGCATTGGTGCGGTCCTTGCGGATATCCTGTATATGGTCCTCGTCTATCTCGGCGTTGTTCATTTTCTGAATACGCCGTTCATGCAGACATTCCTCTGGCTGTTCGGCGCTTTTGTCCTTATCTATTCCGGGCTGGAAAGCATCCTGAACGCCAATAAAGTGACGATCAGTCAAGAAAAAAGCGATGATTCGTTATGGAAAAGCACGCTCTCCGGGTTTCTCATGTCCGTCTCGAATCCGATGACGATTCTGTTCTGGCTCGGCATCTACGGTTCCATCCTGGTCAAAACGGCTGCGGATGAAGGGTCCGGGAACCTGTTTCTCTACAGCGTTGCCGTCATCGCCGGGGTCGTGCTGTGGGACTTGTTCATGGCCGCGCTCGGCAGCGTATTCCGCCGATATTTAAACGAGCGGGCGCTTTCTCTCATTTCGGTGCTTTCCGGGATCTCGCTAATCGTGTTTGGTGTTTATTTCGGAATTCGAGCTCTGGCATTACTTTATCCGCTCGTATTCTAACGGGCCGGTTTGGGGCTAAGCTTGCGCTTTTCCCTCTCCATCGCACGGCCCTGTCCGGATTTCTTCCACACGGAGCGCATGCATAATACGACCAGTCCGATTAGCAGTATGAACCCGAGACTGATCCAGAGTCCCGGCCGACTCGTCGGGTGCAAGGCGGTTCCGCTGACGGCAGCCGCTATGAGGAGCATTCCGATGTATCTTTTGACCTTGCCCCACCCCGAAAGCTCCATCAGCCGGCCTGCCGATATCAGGATAAAAAACCAGTTGTACAGCAGCATAAGGCCTGCCGCAGTTGTCAGATACTCGTAAATCTTGCCGGGCATGAGCAGAGACAGCACGATGGATACAATCAACCCGGCGGCAGTTAGGGAAAGGGAGAAGATGGGCGTATCCCGCTTAAACATTTTTCTGGAAAAGAACTTGGGCGCATCCTTATCCTCGGATAATGTTACCAGCATGGTAGTTACGGCATACAGCGACGCAACCATTGTCGAGAATCCGGCAATGATTAAGACCGCATTGAATATATGGGGGATAAAAGGCAGCTGATACGAGCTAAGCGCCACAACGAAGGGGCTTTTCGTCGTAGAGAATCGATTCCAGGCTACCATCATCACGGCCATCCCAATAGACAGTACATATACGATGGACAGCAGGAGAATCATCACCTTGCCCGATTTCGGCGCTTCCTTTGGATTCTTCAAGCGGACGGCCATGACTCCCATGACTTCAATTCCGCCGAAAGCATAAAACGCAAAGATCAAGGACGACCACACGCCTTTTCCACCCGTCGGAAATAAGGCATTCATGCTGCCGGGAACTTGAGGCTTTGTCCCGCCTTTCAACCATCCCATCCATGCGGCGGCGGCAATGACAAGAAACATGACGATGGCAGCGATCTTAATAACAGCCAGCACATTCTCCAGGCGGTCGAAGCCCTTGGTGCCGATCCATATGACAAAAAGCCCCAGTACGGCATAACCTGATGCGAATATCCACATCGGAACGCCAGGAAACCAAAAGCGGGAGAATATCGCCAGTGCCGTCATCTGGCTTCCCATAATCAACACTTCGGAGCACCAGTACATCCACCCTGTTGAGAAGCCTGCCCACCGGCCGTAGGCTTTTTTGGCATAGGTTCGGAACGAGCCTTTTTGCGGATCCTCCGCCGTCATTCGCGCCAACACATCAAACACGAAGTAGGTGGCCGTCGCCGCCAATATAATAGAAAGAAGAAAAGCCGGGCCGCCCAGCCGGATACCCAGCGCGGATCCGAGAAAATACCCCGTGCCGATCGTTGATGCAACCCCCAGCAGCGATAGCTGCCACCACCTCAGATTTCCCTTTACTTTCCCTGCCTCCGTCTTCGCTCCTCTGTTCACGGTTATGTCCTCCGGATAATGTGATGTGTTCGTTCAAAACTTTCCTTATTATGAAGGGATTCTCCGTGATTTATGTACCGTGCCGCCCAGCCTAAAAATGTCTTTACAGTTCATGAAGAGAAGTCAAGCAAGGGGCTTATGCAGCCCGGGGATGGATGTTCTCGCATATTTTGGCTGTTCCCCGAGAAGTATAAACGGAAGAAAGCAGAATTGGGGGGACCATATATGTCATCAGCTCGCGGTATACCGACGAACCAGGCGTTTATGATTATGATGCTCACGGCAGGTTTGACCAATCATGTCATGATCATCCCTGTGCTTCTGGAGAAGTCCGGACGGGATGCCTGGATCACCATTCTGGTGTCGGCCGTGTTATTCATGCCCTGGGTTCTGCTTGTTTATGGAATCATCAAAAAAGTCGGCAGCCGTTCGATCAAGCAAGCGTTGGACGAAAGCAGCGGCAAGTCGGCTCGCATGCTTGCGATGGGCATGTCCGGTTTGTATTTCTTCGCTTTCGCCTTCTATACCTTGAAGGAAGTCATCGATTGGACGAAATCGACCTACATGGTCCAAACCCCTGTCATCGCGACCGCATTCGTGCTCATGATGCTGTGCCTTATCAGCATTAACCACGGGATCAGAACCATCGGCGTTTCCGCCGGCATCTTGCTGCCTTGCGTCGTCTTGCTGGGCATATTCGTGTCCGTGTCCAACCTGAAGGTGAAAAATTACAGTTTCTTGCTGCCTGTCCTGGAGGAAGGCTTCATGCCGGTGCTCAGTGGAATCCCGACCATGTTCGGTGGGCTGTCCCAATTTATCCTGATCTTGTTTCTGCGGCCTCACCTGCAGAAAAAGCCCGGCTTCCTTACAATCCTGCTCATCCATCTGGTTCTCATCTTCCTCACGTTTGGACCCACGATCGGCGGCATTGCCGAATTTGGTCCGGAAGAAATGAAGTTTCAGCGATATCCTGCCTATGAACAATGGCGCCTCGTCAAGCTGGGCAAATTCGTGGAGCACGTCGATTTTTTATCCATTTTCCAATGGCTTAGCGGAGCTTATATTTCCATTTCCATTTCGATTTTTTTGCTCTGCGAAACCCTTCTTCCCAAGTCCAGGCAGAGCGTTGGCGTATTAGCCGTCTCCACGCTGCTCGTCATTCTGTGCGCTTCGCCGATCAGCAATTTGAAAATGTATTATGCCATGGCCGACTATTTCTTGCCCGCATCCGCCGTTTATATCACCATCCTAAGCCTCCTGTTGTTCTTCCTGATCCGTAAACCCCAGCAGCAGGAGCCGCAGGACGCCAGTACCACGAAAGGAGAAACACCGCAATGAACATAACCGAACAGCAGCTTCGCGATCGTTATGCCGATTCCGATGACGTCCATATAACGTCCTATCCGGGAATGGATGCCGAGCCGTGGGCGATTATGGTTTACAGCCCGATGATGTGCGATTCGAAAGTGTTGTCCGAGGTCTTTTTGCCTGTCATCAGCAAGGAATGGAATACTTCCGTTTCTCAAAAGCATTCGTTTGACCCGACCAGCCTTGAATATTATCTTACGCTGGATATCGCCGATGCCGAAATGGAGTCCGTCGATGACATTGTTTATTCCGGCTACATTGCCTTGTACTTCCCCAAGGACGATAAATTGTATTCGTACAGCGCCGGCAAAACCATCGGCCGAACGCCGGAAGAAAGCGCCACGGAAACCTCGGTCAAAGGACCTCGCGACGGGTTTGTCGAGGAATTGGATATCAATGTATCGCTTATTCGCAAACGGCTGAAGTCACCGGGACTTGTCTATTCCTCCTTTAAGCTGGGCGATAAAAGCAAAACCACCGTCGGCATCATGTATTTAAAGGACAAGGTCATTCCGGAGACGGTCACGGCCATCGTGGACAAGCTAACCCATTACACCGGGGATCCTCCCGTAGGGATCGGTGAACTTGTGGAGCATCTGACTCCGTACAGGTTCAGCGTGCTCCCCATGTTTGACTACACCGGGCGGACGGATCTGGCATACGACTCTCTGACCCGCGGCCGTTTGGTCATTATTATGCAGGGAAGTCCCGTCTTATTGATTGCGCCTGCGAGCTTCATGCAGCTGCTGTTCGCTGCTGAAGACCCTCAAATGCCGTTCTATTTCGTTATGCCTTGGCGAATTCTAAGAATGGTCGGGTTCCTGATTTCCATTTTCCTTCCCGGCTTCTATATAACGCTATTAGCCTTTCACCAGGATCAAATCCCTTTTCCGCTGCTGGCGACGGTTGCGAATACCAGGCTCGGCCTTCCGATCCCGACCGGGTTTGAGATGCTGATCATCCTGTTTCTGCTCAGTCTGCTGAGAGAGGCCGGCATGCAGATGCCTTCTCCGATCGCGTCAACCATTACGGTGGTTTCCGGTATCATTATCGGAGATGCGGCCATTCGGGGCGGTTTCTTCTCGCCGACAATGACTGTCGTCGCTGCGCTCTCCTTTGTTGCGGGATCTACCCATTCCAATCAGGATTTTGTTGTCAGTCAGACGATCTTCCGCTTCTTTGTCCTTGCCCTATCCTCAATGTTCGGGTTATTCGGTTTCTTCATATCGGTCTTCTTGATCGTACAATATGCAGCAAACCATAATCCTTTCGGACAGCCGTACCTTGCCCCCTTCTCCCCCTTCTCCAAATCCAAAATCCTGGGCAATCTCATGCGGTTTCCGGGAAAACGGAAAAAGGGCGGCGCGTTATGAAGCGGGTATGGATACTCGTATGCCTGACGTCTCTGCTGCTCACAGGCTGCTGGGACAACAAAGAAGTGCAGGATATCAACTATATCACGGCGCTTGGCGTCGATTATAAGGACGAGAAATATATCATCTATGTGCAGATGCTTGACTTCGCGACGATTGCCAAACAAGAATCCGGCAAACAAACGGAGCAAGCTCCCATTTGGATTGGCCGGGGAACCGGCAGCACGTTGACTGAAGCCCTCATTGATCTGTACACCTCGAGTCAGCAGCGGGTCTCCTGGGGTCATGTGACGGCTTTGGTGCTTACGGAAGCGGTGTTAAAACCTGAGCAGTTGTCCCAAGTGTTCGACTTGACCAACCGTTCGCAGGAAATCCGGTATACGAAATGGGTTTACGGCACCAAGGATAAGATGGAGGATCTCTTTACGGTATCACCGTTCTTTCAGCTCTCCCCCCTGCATTCGCTGCTTCATGAACCCAGGGACAGCTATGTCCAATTCTCGTTTATACGCCCGATCCAATTCGTGAACTTTATTCGTCTCTACCGGGAAAAAGCAGCCACCGTGATGCTGCCCTCCCTTCATATTTCGACGCAGAACTGGTCGGAAAATCTGAAGCAGCATCCGATTCTGGAAGTCAACGGCGGCTTTCTGATCAAGAACAAGGAATTGATGGGCTGGCTCCCTCGATCCGATCTGCTGGGGACCCGCTGGTTAGCATCGAATAATACTCACGCTGCCGTCGTCGTTCAGGCGAACGGCGAAGCAGTCGGGAGCATCCGGCTCGAGAAGCCCCAATCCACCATTGAAGTGATCCGCAAGCCAGATGATGCGTCTTATCGGATCAAGCTGAATGTCATAGGGACAGTGCAGAATGTATACAAGCAGGTAGGGATTAAAGAAATGAAGCGATCAACGGAAGATACCCTGCGTAAGGAATTGCAGAACACCTTCCGCAAAGCAGCATTGATTCACGCGGATCCCTATGAGCTATGCCTCCAATTGTACCGAGTCGATCCGATACTTTGGAAGAAATTAGCGGAAGAGAAAAAGGATATCTACGACGAAACGGCACTCGAGATTGATGTTGATGTCAACATCCGATACTGGGGACAGCGAAAAAGCCTGAACCGATAATGAACTTGAGCAAAAATGAGAAACCCTGTGCTTGGAAAAGCACAGGGTTTCTCTCGTTAGTAGCAGATGCTGCCACATTTACATCATCTTTTTGATTTCATCTTTAATGGATTCCGCCTGCGGTCCGAATACGACCTGAACCGCGCCTTGACCCAGACGCATAACACCGGATGCGCCTAATTTTTTCAACTCCGAATCTTTAACCGCCTTCTCGTCTTTAACCACGAGACGCAGGCGTGTGATGCAAGCATCGATGCTGGTAATATTATCCTCGCCGCCGATGTTTTGCAGAACCTTGGCCGCCTTGGACTCATTGGATACCGTGCCGGATGGAGCCGGGGCAGCTGTATCGCCATCGTCAGAAACCGTATCCTCTTCGTCATCCTCCTCGCGTCCAGGCGTTTTCAAGTTCAGCTTGACAATGAGGATTCTGAACAGCAGATAGTACACGACTCCGAAAGCCAAGCCTACCGGCAGGAGCAGCCACGCATTGGTAGACAGCTTCAGATTCACCAGGTAGTCGATCAGGCCCGCCGAGAACGAGAAGCCCAAATGTACATCCAGGACATACATGATCAATCCGGAAAGGCCTGTCAAAATCGCATGGACTACATACAATACCGGGGCAATGAACATAAATGCGAATTCAAGCGGTTCAGTGATACCGGTCAGGAACGAAGCCACTGCCGAACCGATAAAGATGGAGCCGACAAGCTTGCGTTTGGACGGCTTGGCGGTATGCATGAAGGCCAGCGCCGCAGCCGGCATCGCAAACATCATGATCGGGAAGAAACCGGACATGAACATACCCGCCGTCGGGTCTCCCGCAAAGAAACGCCACAGGTCGCCGTGAACGACTTCGCCCGCGGCATTCGTGTAATCGCCGATCTGGAACCAGGCGATGGAGTTTAATACGTGATGCAGACCCAGAGGGATCAGCAAGCGGTTGGCCGTACCGAAAATGAACGATCCGATGCCTCCAAGACCGACAACCCAGTTGCCGAAGGCGGAAATGCCATCCTGGATCGGGCTCCAAATCATGCCGATCAACACCGCGAGCACCATCGTGGAGGCTGCCGTGATAATCGGAACGAAGCGTTTACCCGCGAAGAAGCCCAACCAATCCGGCATTTTAATGTTGTGGAATTTGTTATACAGGTAAGCGGACCACAGGCCGACAAAGAACCCGCCAAGAACGCCCATATTCAGCTTCACGTCATCCGGTATGAACGGCATTTGCAGCGGCACCTGCGCCAGCACTCTTGTAAGCACCATATAACCGATAAGCGCGGAGAGACCCGCAACGGCGTCCCCTGCGAATCCGATCGCAACGCCGATCGCAAAAATAATCGGCAGATTATCCAGAATGGCTAGCGCGCCGGATGTCATGAACGGAGTTACATATTGATTCAGAAAAGCTCCGAGAGCTCCCAAAGGTATATCTTTTTGATAGTCGATCAATCCAAGCCCCTGCAAGATACCTGCCGCAGGCAAAGTGGCCACCGGCAGCATAAGGGATTTACCCAGCTTTTGCAATTTAGCCAGCATGTCAATCATCCTTTCAACTTCAATAATTTAGCTTTTACTGAAAACGTTTACATAATGCGCCGACATAATAACCATTTATTCCCATTCACTCCGGAACAGAAAAACCTCAGAAATCCTCCTCCTTGCGAGCTCATGTGTTCATCATTTTAAGGCGGCATGGATGCCATCATCATTTCTAAGCCAACAAAAAAAGCCAAGAAGAACGGCGACTATACATTAAATAGTCCGTTTCTTCTTGGCTCATGCCCATGTTTATGGTAACACGCCTTAAAACGTATTCATTTGATGTTGTTATCTTAATTCACGGCTTCCTGTTTTGTCAATAACCAATATTTCAATCAATCGCCTATAGAATTGAATTATTTCATTTCAATGGTCAAAACAGGATTTTGGCCGGACACGACATTACCGATCTGACCGTCCACCTTGGAAGCCACTTCATCCGCATTGGTTACGATAATCGGCGTAATCGTCGGATAACCGGCGGCCTGGATCGCTGCCATGTCGAACTCGATGAGCGTCTGACCCGTCTTCACCTGATCACCGGCTTGAACATGGCTTGTAAAGCCTTCACCCTTCAAACCGACCGTGTTAATCCCGATATGGAACAGATACTGCAGACCGGTTGCTGGATCCTCCAGCATGACGGCATGCTTGGACTTGATGACATGCGCAACGGTCCCGTCAAAAGGCGCGATTAATTTGCCTGCGGAAGGCTCGATGGCAATTCCTTGGCCCATATGTCCAGCAGCAAATGCCTCATCGGGCACTTGCGACAAAGGCACGGCTTTACCCGACAATGGGGCTGTGAGTTGAATGACGGTAGCTGTTTTTTTCTTTTTCCAACGATCAAACATATTAAGATTCCTCCCTGGGTTGATTCTTTTGCTGTAGTCGGCCTGTAAAGAGCCGGTATAAATGCATAGCTAGAAAGCAGATCTCTGCTTCGGGCACTTTCTTGCCAAGTTCTTTCTCCATCATGCCTGCTAGGCGTGTTGCCAAACCGTATTCCTGCGTGAATTTGGAGCGGATCTGTTCCGCGAACGGATTATCCACATGGATTTCCTGATTCAAGATGCGATCTACCGAGAACCTTAAATGCATGAGCAGACGAACATAATCCATGCTTCCCCGGTCAAAGACCACCTGCCGCTCCTCTTCAATATACCTCACCAGGCTTCCCACTACGTTCGATGCCTTGACCAGATGGCCAACGGGTACATGACTTACGGCCGAATACACATGGTAGGTCAAGAAGCCAATCTCATCCTCAGGAACCTCTATATCGAAGGTCTTGCCGATCAATTCCGCTGCCTTGGCTGCAATATCATATTCTTTTGGGAAGCTGATGCGGGTTTCTTCAAGGAAAGGATTAATAATATCCATGCCTTTGCGGATTCTGTAAATCGTAAACTGGATATGGCTTGGAAGCGCCAAGTATACCTTATCATTTAATGTGCCCGGAAATTCCTGTCCGATGAGATTCAGTATCTGATCCGTAATCTCCATCACCTGCGGATCAAATTCTTCCAGCAGATGGTGAGCTTGGCTCCACTGTTCCCGATCCTCCAGCCTGAACAGCTTTTCAATCCGCTTATCGTCCGAAGCGATCGTGCCGCCTATTTTTGCGCCGAAGCCGATGCCTTTACCTAAGATAACGTATTCCGATTCTTTTTTACCGCCAGTAACCATCACGACATTGTTACCAATAACACGAACGACTGTAAACAACTCGATCCCGCTCATTAACTTCCCCCTTTCCTTTAAGTTTAAACAGTGTTCCGCCATAGGATTCATATACGAAGAAATACTCCCACCGCATGAACATTGAAAAAGCCAAGAAAAGACCCCCTATAAAAAGATGTCTCTTCTTGGCTCATGCCCTGTTTTAGGTAACACGCCGTTTTATGTTTCAGCTATGATTCCATCATAAAACAACCCGCTTGTATTCGTCAACTTACGACATGCTCTTGTAAGAACCAGCGCATACGCGCCGTCATTCCCGGATTTTGACCTGCTCCCTTATTACCCTATCCATTTCTGAAGCATATGGATGACCTCGCGGATTTGGAGCGGCTTGTGAAGGTATCCGTTCGCACCGTCTCCAAGAAATTGATCCGAATCCCTCATCGCATTCGAGCTCATGACGATCAGAGGCAGATCGCTCCACTCCGGGTTCTCCCGAATCCGCTTCATCGTTTCGACGCCGTCCATTTCAGGCATGACCGTATCCAGCAATACCGCGTCAATCGATGGATGCTTGCTTAACAGCTCCAAGCACTCAAAGCCGTTCTGGGCTGTATGCACGGTCAGCTGGAGTTTCTCCAGCGCATTGGTCAATGCGTACACATTCCGTATATCATCGTCGACAATCAATACGGTCTTGTTCTCCAACCGGCTAAGCTCCTCCTGTTCGTACTCTTCCATCCGGATATCGTTCAAGTTGTTGTCGCTTGCGGTGGCAGCTACTTCGGGCAGCATAAACAGGCTGTCGGCTTCACCGCCCTCCGTTACGAGCGGCAAATATAAGATAAAGGTGCTGCCGATCCCTTCCTCGCTCTCCACGGTTATATACCCGCCAAGCAATTTGGCTAAATGCAGCGATATCGATAAGCCGAGACCCGTGCCTCCGAATTTTCTCGCCGTGGTTTCTTCACCTTGCTGGAATGCTTCGAAGATCGGCTGTAGGTGCTCTGCCGCAATCCCGATGCCGGTATCCTCAACGGAAAACGCAATGACATCGCCGCTGATAATGAAATCCGAAGTGACAATCGAATTCATTTTCTTTACCCGCAGCTTCACGCTGCCGCTCTCCGTAAACTTAATCGCATTGGAGAGCAGGTTGCGCAGAATTTGATGAAGGCGCATCCCATCGCTGTACATCATGTCGGGGAGGTCATCCGACATCTCGATATCAAATTCCAGATTTTTGGATTCCGCGCTTTTGGAGAAGTATCCTTGCATCAGTTCCGGCAGCTCCGTCAAGTTCACCAAGTCCATTTCGATCTGCATCTTACCTGCCTCGACCTTGGACAGATCCAGGATGTCATTGATCAAATTCAACAATTCACTGCCGGAATTATGAATGACGGTAGCATAATGCTGCTCTTCCTCCGTCAGGTTCCCCTGCTTATTCTCAGCTAGAATCTGGGAGAGGATGAGCATGCTGTTCAGCGGCGTCCGCAGCTCATGGGACATATTGGCCAGGAACTGCGATTTATATTTGGAGCTCTTCTCCAGCTCTTTCGCGTATTTTTCCAATTCGCTGGCTGCAATCAGAGCTGCTTCCTTTTGAGCTCCCAACCGTTCATTCAGCAAATGCATTTCCACGGAGTGGGTCTGAAGCTCCTCGGTCTGAGCTTGCAGCTCTTCGGTTTGGCTCTGCAGCTCCTCATTCAGCGTTTGGGATTCATGATACAGCTGCTGGATCTCCATTTTGCTTTGAATCGAATTCAAGGTCACTCCAAGCTGGAAATTCAACTGTTCGATGAGCTGAATCTCCAGCTCATCGAAGGGTTGGAATTTGGCCAACTCGATCACGCCGAGAACTTGTCCCTCGAACATCACGGGTGCCAGCAGCAGCGTGGAAGGCTCGGCATCGCCGAGTCCCGATTCGATCCGCACATAGTTGGGCGGTATATCGTCCAGTATGATCATACGCTGCTCCAGCATGCACTGCCCCACCAAACCTTCGCCCGGCAGGAAACGATCCCGGACCTTGTTCCAAGGCTCGCCGTCCGGGTCGGCAAAAGCAGCAGCCTTAACCAGTTCCGATCCTGACCGGGTAATAAACACCGCCCCATACGGAAGCTTCATGATCAAAGCCAGCTTATGAATGAAGAATTGCACGGCCGTCTCCACGCGATCGGACGATTGAAGAATCGTCGACATGACCGAGACATGATCCTTGGCCCAGTTCTGCCTGCCAACCTGTGCGAGCAGTTCGTTGGTTGTATCGGCCAACTGGCGGACCTCGTCATTGGAATGCACATGGATGCGTTGGGATATATTCCCTCCATTGACAATATCGGAGATGACGTTGGTCACTTGGTTGATCGGCTTTACGATGCTTTTCGAAATGACCCAAGCCGCACATATGGTGATCAGTGCCGCACCGGCCCATAACAGATACATCGTGTTCAATAAACGGGCATTGCTTTCCTTCATTTCTTCGATTCTGCTCGTTGTCAGTTCCCGTTCCTTGCTTCGAAAAGAGAGGAACAGCTCATGAATCGAATTCATCGCTTGCTTTCCGGGATCGTTAATAAAGAAATGAAGAGCCTCTTCATCTTGTCCGAGCTGCATGAGTTGAACCGCAGGCTGTCCGGCGTTGGTAATCCACTCCTTGATATTCTCCTTAATATTTTCCAGATGATTGGCTTGCTCCGAGTTATCGCTCACAAGCTTGTACAGCTTGTTATAATTGATCTGCCAGGACGACAGCGCTTGGTTGAAGGGCTCCAGGTAGGTTTCATCGCCCGTGATGACGTACCCTCTCTGGCCGGTTTCCATCTCCAGCATATTCTTCTCGATTTCATGCGTGAGATTATGTACTTCGATATCATGTTTCTCTATAAAATCCGCCTCTTGCTGCAGGGAAGAGATACGGTCGGAAACAATCCAGAGAAAAGCTCCAAGACACATTAATATCAATAAATAGCCGATGACAATCTTGCTGCGGATGTTGAATTTCAGGTTGTTAGACAAACGGCTAACCTCCCTTATTTTCGATCTGTATAAGTCTGCTCATATTCTCATAGTAATTGTTATGAAAATGGTTTACAAGCAAAACCAGTTTTCATGTCATCAATGATTCTTTAGTCGTAGGCAGTCAGATTTATACACGTTTGGGCATATATTGTTAGGGGACGTGCTTGTACACTTTTGATATATTCCAGCTAAAAAAGGAGGACCGCTCATATGAGGAACGTAACAGCGTTTGCGGAGACACTGCGTTGACAAGGCATGTATATCATTCCAGGAAACAGGCTGAACGTACTGCCGGTCGAGGAGCAGCGAACGTGTCGTCCCTGGAGCTGCCCCTTCTACAGGGCATGTTCATGTCGGAAATCCATCTCGGCCGCGGTGAGGGCCTCCCGCCTCACGGCCATCCGGATACCGATGAATTGTGTTACATCATTCAAGGAGACATCAGTTATTCCCTGGTGGATCCGGAAAGTCACCGAAATCTCGTGTTTCAAGCCGTACCCGGTCAGGTGGTGCATGCCCCGATCGGTTGGTGCCACTGGATTACATCGCTATCCCACGGGACGATCCTGCTCTTGATCTATCGAACCGGGCATCCGCACCAAATCGACCTTGCACCTTTATGGCCTTTTTCGCTTTACGAAAAAGATGCCTTTGAAGGCGACGACCCGAACAAGCAGCTTTCCACGAAGACACTCCTTACGCCCGTCCCGCTTCAAGACAGGATCGAGAGCGAGACTTCGGAAATGCCCATTCCGGGGCCGCCGTGGCTCAAAACCGGGCAACCTAACAACAAAACCACACGCAGCCGGTGATCGGCCACGTGTGGTTCTTGTTGCTGGGACACTTCTTATGTAATGATATCGCTCGCATCGTATGGCATTAATCAATATAGAATCTTTGTTCAGGGCGGATCTGCTTCTTCAGAAGCCGCAAGTCGGCTTCCAGCTTCGCCACCGTCTCTTCGATCTCTTCGGGATTCAGTGCCGGACGCTCAGCTTCCGGCTTAACGCCAGCCCTCAGATCGCGAATGGTGATCTGCTGCTCCTGCCATTTATCCATCAGATCGGAGATGGTGGCATAGAACCGCTCATAATCTTGGATCACTTCGTCCAGAAAGGAATCCACTTCCTCCTGATCGTAACCCCGCAGTTTATTCGAAAAATTCTTTTCATGGATAGACAAAGCGTCCAGTTGAATGCCTAGCTGCCGAAAAAGCTTTTTCTGTTTATCCAATCGGCGTTTCATGTGTTCATCCATAATGATTTACCTCCAAATATTGGTGCAGCCCTTCTTCTTAGCCTTCTCTCTATCATTGTTTATATCATATTAAGCACCGTGATTAAAACACTCCGGGGCTTTTTTGGAGAATGTTCCAAAAACGGCAGGCCGTCATTCCCATCCTTCATGTGATTGTTACCAATCCTTTTCGGGTATTGAATTTACATAAGAAGTTCTATTGTGCACATAACCCAGAGAGGAGCGACTATTCCTATGACCAGCATGACAAAACAACAATACAGTGAACTAAGACAACGGTTGCTCAGTGATAAAGAACGGTTGGAAAATCAATTGGTGTCCCGGGAAGACACCAACAAGGATCTTTCCCTGCGAGACTCCACGGGAGAGCTGAGCGCTGCCGACAACCATCCCGCTGACGTGGGCACCGAAGTTTTCGAACGCGGTCGGGACTTGGCCATTCAGGAGACGCTCGAGCGTGAATTGGAGCAGATTGATGCTGCCCTGCAGCGTATGGACCAAGGCGAATACGGAACCTGCGCCGAATGCGGACGGGAAATTCCGTATGAACGGCTGGAAGCTTTGCCTTATACGGCCTATTGCCTCGAACATACTCCGCGAAAAGACATCAACGACAACCGTCCGGTTGAAGAGGATGTCATGACCCCGCCCCCATCAGGCGCCGGCGTCAACCGCCAAGCAGCCGACGGTAAATTTGATGACGCCGGCGCCTGGGATGCCGTGGAAGATTACGGAACCTCCACATCGCCCGGCATGTCCATTAAACCAGGACAAGACGATTATAAGAAGAATGTATGAATTGATTTGGCAAATTAGAAGGGAAAGCTGGTACCTGATGCTTGGGTACCAGCTTTTTTTGCATAATCAAGATTCTTTATGGTTCCGAACATTGGAAGCAAAAAACTCGTATTCGTCGTACTCTTCCCCTCGCTTCTTTTTATAAGGGGTCAGCATTTTATCCAGCTCAACAAATAACTCGCGCGCTTCATCTTCGCTCATATACAAGGTGGTATTGGTCAACATGGACGTCGCTTCGCCATCCTGGCTCATATTTTTAAAGAAACGGTCTCGATTCTGGTCGAACAGCTCGGATAATAATTTGTTCGTTTCGGACCGAATCAATTCCTTGATGACCGGCTCGTCGGAATCCGCCCCTCGCTTGATCTTTACCGTACCGACAAAAGGCTCGTAATATTTAGCGATAATTCCGTTGATTTCTTTGGTGGATACGATCTTGACCAGGCCGATCCGCTCCAGCTTCTTCATATGATAATGAACCTTCGCAGGCACATCCCCGATCTTGTCCGCAACCTCCTTTACGGTTGCCGGACGATCCATCTTGTTTAATACATTCAAAATCTGGAGCCGATATGGATCTGAATATATTTTGATCTCTTCCAGTGTAGTCAATTCCTTCGTTTCCACACCGTACACCTCAGCTTCACGTTAATTTTTCACCTTCTCATTATAGGCCGAGAATGACGAAATTACAAAAACGACGACGGATTCAGATGGCACGGAAACTCTTCTTTCGAATCAGGAACAGCACGGGCACCAGCATGACGAATCCCATCAACGAGAAGAGCACGGGAGGGGATTGATGCTCTGCAACAAGTCCCGTTATCAGGCTTCCGACAGGAATTGCAGCCGTGCACAATACCGTCATCAGGGCGCCAATTCTGCCCAGCATATGCCGCGGCGTTACTTCCATCAGATACGTCGAGATCGGGGCATTCAGCATGGAGACGGCAAAACCGGCAGCGAACATGCAGACCGCCGCGGACTCCACGCGCCACGCCGGGAGATGCCCTGGAATCCCTAAAGCAAAATATCCGATCCCGAGCATGATCGATCCTGACATGATCAAGGTGCTCTTTTTGAAACTCTTACCGTAGCGACCAATCCATAGCCCGCTGCAAATCATACCGATCAGAAGCGCCGTTCCCATTACGCTCAGACCTCCCGCTCCGGCACCCAACGTCTCCTTGACGTAGACCGGCTGCAGCACGTTCAACGGTGCCAAGCAGAAATTATTGATCATCGCCAGAATCGTCGTAATGAGAAGCAGCGAATGCTGCTTCACAAACAGAAGCGCTTCTTTGATGTCGCCGAGCACCGTTCTTTCTTTCTCGGACACCGGTCCAGGGAATTCGGCCTGTTCGGCCGCTTCGGGATTCGGCATAAAGGCGATAATAACCGCGGCGATTAGAAACGTCACGGCATCGATCAGGATCGTTCCCGAAATTCCGATCAAGGCGATTAGGGCTCCGGCAATGGACAGACCGATTAATTCGGCGCTGCGGCTCACGGATGTAGAGAAAGAATTGCCCGCGAGCAGCTGTTCCTTGGGGAGCAGCCGGGGAACGATGGAGGTTTCGGCGGGTCTGGAGAAACATTCGAGCGTTGAATTCAGGAACGTGAAGACAAACAGATGCCAGACTTCAAGAGAACCGATCGCATACAAAAAGGCCGTCAGAGACACCACGATGCCGCGGCTGAGGTAGGTTAAGGCGAGGACTCTTTTCTTAGGCCAGCGGTCTACAAAGGTTCCCGTAAACAAACTGAAAAGCAATCCCGGCAGAAAGTTAAAAGCGAACAAGGTCCCCAT
Organism: Paenibacillus sp. HGF5; assembly: GCF_000204455.1. NCBI lineage: Bacteria > Bacillati > Bacillota > Bacilli > Caryophanales > Paenibacillaceae > Paenibacillus > Paenibacillus sp. HGF5. Next base: position 57,828 of record NZ_AEXS01000038.1, read on the forward strand.
TAACAGCTCTGAGCCTGTGAGCATATAAACCATCCAGCTGTAAGCGATGGAATCCAAGGAATCCCCTAATCGGGTAATGGCTTGAGCAGATAAATAAATCAGGTACGGGCGGATTTTCAACAGTTGGCCAAAGCCTTGTTTTTCCAAAACGGCGGCATTTTGCATGTTTCTTTCTCCTCTTCGTTATGAAATGGTTTCATTAAACTTTTTTGTTCGTTAAAATTATAATTACGTTAAATATTTTTTAACGTTAAGTTTATTTTAATGATTTTGAAGAGGAATGCAATAGGCAAAAAAAAATAAATCGCCATGTTGGCGATTTAAGGTCTAACGTTTATATTTGATAGCGTAGCTTTATTTAATTTCCACCCGTGAAGAAGATCTCGCTGCTTGAAGGCATGCTTCGATGGCTCTGATATTGCTGATGGCATCATCCGGACCGTATGGCAATGGCGCGCCATCCATCACGGCAGCAGCCATGGCATCCGCTTGCAGGGCAAAATGGTTGTATATCCCCACTTTCTCCTCGCGGGTTCCCTTGGCCGTATGAACGAATATCTGGGCCATATCCTCCATTCTCTCCCAGCCGAAGGCGGAGGGCAGCTCAATCCTGCCGTCGGTTCCCGCAATCTCTAACGAGCATCTGGAGTAGGTCCACATGCCACAGTCGAATGTCAGGCCCAGTCCATTGTCAAATTCCATCATTCCATGGACCATCATGTCTACGCCGTCATGCTCCTCGGAGAAAAAAGCGTGGGCCGTCACGGCTTTAGGCTCCTGTCCGTATATCATTCTCGCCGCCGAGATGGGATAACATCCCACGTCGTAGATCGAACCTCCGCCCATATCCTTGCTGTAGCGGACATTGCTTTTATCCTCCGCATTGTTGAAGGTGAACGACCCGTGTATTCCGCGAAGCTGGCCGATTTCGCCGCTTTCGATGATTTCGCGTACACGCGCGTGCTTCGGATGGTAGCGGTACATGAAGGCTTCGGCGAACAGCACGTTGTGTGCTTTGGCTGCCTCAGCCATCTCACGGACATCCGTTTCCGTCAGGGCCGCCGGTTTCTCGCACAGAACATGCTTTCCGGCCTCAGCGGCTTTGATGGTCCAAGGTTTATGCAGGTGATTCGGCAACGGAATATACACCGCATCAATGTCAGGGTCCGCCAGAAGCTCATCATAAGAACCATAGTATGTTTTAATATGGTATCGTTCCGCGAGCTCCCTGGCTTTATCGGCATTGCGGCTTGCTACGGCCCCAACCTCACAGCGTTCCGATTTCAATATGCCGGGTATCATTGAATTTCTTGCAATACGAGCGGTACTCATAATCCCAAAGCGCAGTTTCTTGCTCACGAGGTCATTCCTCCTTTGGCTGCATTCCGGATCGATTTTTAATAATTGTCGTTTACGGCTTTATGAAGGATCCCCAAGCATCGATCCAAATCGGTCTTAACCTGTTTTTTATAGAGTTTGGCCTTCTCGGCACCTTCGTCAGTAAAATGATAAAGTACGATTTCCTGGAAATCGACCCGCGGATCGTTTCCTTTAAGCTGTTTGGTACGGTATAGAACCCCCTCCTGCACCAATTCATGCAGAGCACGATAGATTTCGCTTTGCGGCGGCGAATATCCATGGCTCTTGAATTCCTGCCGAAGTTCTTCGAGCATCTGATATCCATATCCGCGCTGCTGCTCCACCATGGTAATAAGATAAACTTTGATAAAAGCGCGCTGCGCGATCATAAATGCCATTCGGACGCCTCCTCCTTCACGAGCTACTTGTCCCATAATATACCTTATTATAACCCACAGTTTCCCAGTTTGCACAATAGGAAGCATCCTTCTCTTTTTAAACCAAGAAGGCGTGGATTGAAACGTTGGCAGGTGATGGTCGCATGGGAATGAGGCAGGGATGCCCATGCTTTTTCTGTTGTGAATTTTTCATATGTTGTAATTGTATAGTGTTTAGTTTTTCACCTGTTGTTGGTTCGGTCGTTTGGTTCGTTTGGGTCTTAGGAACGATGGCGCGAGCCCATGAAAAAGCCCACCCTAAAGGGTGGGCTTCATTTTGTTTTCACATGCCGGTGGTTGTCCCGGCGGATGGATGCGATTTGCCGTATGGCCGAATAGAGCGAGGGTTCCGTGGACCCGCGATGCCGACGAGCCATTTTCCGAACGGCAGCTTTGCAAGCAGGCGAGTTGCGGCGTACGCTATCGCCACGCTGATGATCCATGAAGAAAGGATCCTCACCAGAGATGGCATGCCGATCAGCAGATACCCGTCGACTGCATAGCTTATCCGGAGCGTTAATAAATGCATCAGGTAAGCACCGTACGAATAGACGCCAATGGAGGTTAGGAGCGCATTCGTCCGCGCTCCGGCATGGCGGGTAATCCAGCCGGCCGTATCGTACATGACCATGATGGAGCTAATCAGGAAAAGCGCCATCATCGGCCGCAGCAGCGACAAGGAATAGAACGTGATCGCTCCATTCTCCGCTGAACGGATTTCATTCACGGCCTGCATGAGCATCCAGCCGAACGTAAATGCAAAGACCAGCCATATGGCCGGTCGGGCCTTCTTGAGCCATTTTATCCAAGAGGCATGATATAAACCGGCTGCTGCCCCAAGCGCAAAATAGAAGAAATAATAAAGTGCATTCCGATCCGCATAGGTTGTGAACAGCTCGCTCCACACCGGTATGCTCAAACTTCCCATCAAGTGCCCGATATCATTGATAACTCCCGTCAAGCCCACGTACAGCAGCCCAGAAAGAACCAGTATCGTAAGCTGCGTCCGTACGCCGCATCGTTCCTTGATTCCTAGTATGGCGGATCTGAAGAGTGGATACAGCAAATAAAATTGGAACAGCATAATAATATACCAAAAATGCGAGCTGGCTTTTCCGGTTAACCATACTTCCCCAAGATATTTCCAGTCCCCGATCCATGCGGGATTAAACTTATGATTGATTAATAATGTGATCAGGGTCCATACGGCAAAAGGAACATAAATGTCGCCGAATCGTCTTTTGATGAACCTGCCGTATTGCAAACCGCCTTTATCATTATAAAACAACACCATGCCGGTAATAAAAATAAAGACGGGCACAGCGAATTTCGTCGCCATCAGAAGGAAGCCCATCATCAGGCCATCGTTTGACGTCATCCCCGGCGCGACCGAATAATGCGCGATGGAATGCTGCAAAACCACAGCCAGGAAGGCCATTCCTCGGAGGCGCTCGATTTCCGGAATTCTTTGTTTGGACATACTGCTCCCCCTTCATCTGGCTTCATATGAATCAACCTCATTGTAAGGGACTTCTCCCGTGACGGGCTAATCCAATTATTTACTGGGCATGACGGCTGGCTCCATACCTCGCATTCATCCGTATGATTATGTATATAATGAAAAACTACTATCGGCATGCGTTCACGGAAGACTTGCCGCAGGTAGAGACCTCTTTTCTAACGAATATCTCGGAGGCACAAATGACGAAGGGTTACTTTTCTGACCACAAAAAAACCGGTTCCGAATCGGAACCGGTTCACGCTCCTTACAGCAGCGTAGTTCCTCGCGGCGGCAGTGTGTCGTTCCGGTCTGGATCAACCGCACCGTATCGCCCCTCGTTTCTGTAATCGTAATCGCGGAATATATCGTAAATGCCGGTATTCTCTTGATCGGCGTCAACCATGACGAGAATCCGTCCCTGCTCGACATAGGACTCATATTCCTTCGCCTCATCTTCCGGGATGCCAAGGCCGATAAAACCTCCGACCAGCCCGCCGGCTCCCGCACCGACTGCTGCGCCCGTAAGGGTCGCTGCTATCGGTCCGGCCGCAAGAATCGGGCCGATGCCGGGAATGGCGAGGGCTCCCAGTCCAGCCAGCAATCCTGCCGTGCCTCCAAGTATGCCGCCTGTTGCTGCACCCGCAGCTACTCCTTCGGGAGCCATCGTTCCCGTCTGCTCAGCTATCATGTCCGCCTCGCGTTTGTCCTTCGCTATAATGGAAATGGCATCGTTCGGAATTCCGTGCCGCTGCAGCTGCTCTATAGCTTGAGCGGCCTCCTGTTCCGAACGAAATACCCCAACAACTTTCTTCTCCATGATAAACCCTCCTCATCGGTGGTCGTTCATATTTAACATTACCCGACGGGAGGGGAAATTAAACGTGGCGCTGCCTTGTTATGCCTTGGGTCTGGTCCGATTTGTTGCAATCGCCTCCAGCGGATCATCAGGCCAATAATGCTTAGGATATCTACCCTTTAGATCCTTTTTTACCTCGTAATACCCGTTTGCCCAAAAGCTCGACAGATCAGAGGTAACCTGGACCGGTCTCTGCGCAGGCGACAACAAATGTAAGGTCAGCGCAACGCGCCCGCCGGCAATGCGCGGCGTGTCCCGCATCCCGAACATCTCCTGCAGACGAACGGCCAGAAACGGCTGTTCAGGGTTGCTGTAGTTGATCGGGATCTGCGACCCGCTCGGCACCTTGATATGCGTCGGGGCTTCTTTTTGAAGCTGCTGCTTCTGCTCCCAGCTGAGCATATGTTCCAAGAGCGTTCCGGGTGCCAGTCGCCTGATATCATTACGATTCCTCAGCCCGTCCAAATAAGGAAGCAGCCACGCTTCCGCGCGATCCAGCAATCCTTCGTCCGATACATCCGGCCAATCCCCTTCGGCTTCGTGCCGGAACATAAAGGCCATCCGTTCTCTCAGCTGCACGGCCGCCTTGCTCCACTGAAATAAGCCAAGGCCCTCCTGCCTGATCCCTTGCAGCAAGGCGCGCGCTATTTCCTCCCCTGTCGGATTGGGATAGGCTTGTTCCTTGATCACGATGGCTCCCAGCATCAGCTTCTGCCTGGCCCTGATGCTGCCGGAAGCTGTATCCCAAGCGACTTCTTTCTGCTGTTCCATCTCGTCAAGATAATACTGCTCAAGCCAGGCTTCGTCCATTTCGGAAGCTAGCTGGATATTCCCGTCTGCCCCTTGATCGTCTACGGATGCGGCCACAATGTACCTGGCACGGCTCATAGGCTGAACCGCAGCCAACTTCACGCCCCTGCCGCTGCGCATGAGAAACCCGCTGCCTCCCCTGTTCTTCGCGATCCGATCCGGATAGGCAAACGACAGCAGCAGGCCGCAGAGGTTCAGGTCACCGTCAGCTGCATATTCGATATTCAGCTGGGCGTGGAGCTTCCGAATCTCTTGTTTCATCCGCTGCAGCACGGCTTCGTTCACCGTGTCCTGCTGGGCGGATCGCTGTCCATGCTGTTCAAACAAGAGAAGCCGTTCCACGCGCGAACGCAAATCCTGGTCCCGAAGCGCTTCGCTTCGGCTCAGTATATCGCGCTCCTGAAGCAGAACGGCGATTCGGATGGCCAGCGAGGCCTCGCCGATTTCCTGTGCCTTCAGCAGCATGTGAGCCAGCCTCGGATGAACTCCAAGCAGCGCCATCTCACGGCCATTCCGGGTGATGCTGCCCGTATCATCCAGAGCCGAAAGCTGCTTCAATAACGCTTGACCTTGCGCATAGGCCAGCCGAGGCGGCGCGTCAAGCCAAGCGAGCTGCTCCGGATCACGCGCACCCCATACGGCCAATTCCAAGGCCAGCGGCGCAAGATCGGATTCGCGGATCGCCGGAATGGTACTCTCCGGCAGATGGCGGTGCTCTTCCTCACTCCACAAGCGATAGCACACGCCGGCCGAGACGCGGCCTGCCCTGCCCCTTCTCTGATCGGCAGACGCTCTGGACAGCCGTCTCGTGATCAATTGCGGCAGTCCCGTTCTTGGAGAGAATACCTCTGTGCGAATAAAACCGCTGTCCACGACGGTCTTGATCCCCTGAATGGTAATGCTGCTCTCCGCGATGCTTGTGGACAGTACAATTTTACGCCGCCCGTTCACATCTCGTTTTATGGCTTCATCCTGCTTCTCCGCCGGAAGGGCGCTGTATAATTCACGAATGACGACTTCTGGATTTAAGCCCGTTCTTAATAATTCATTCGCGGTCCGCCTGATTTCACGAGCACCTGGCAAAAATACGAGTATATCGCCTTCCTGTTCGGCGAGCGCGCGCGTAATGGCGATAGCGGCACCTTTATGTATCTCATCCAGAGGGAACGAGCGCAGATAGTGAGTCGTTACCGGAAAAGCACGCCCTTCGCTGACGATGACCGGTGCGTCTCCAAGAAGCTTCGCAACCGGCTCCGCCTCAAGGGTAGCGGACATGACCAGCAGCCTTAAATCTTCCCGCAGGACCGCTTGGGATTCCATCGCAAAAGCCAGTCCGGCATCGGCCTGCAAATTCCGCTCATGAAATTCGTCAAATATAATCATGCCGATGCCGGTCAATTCCGGATCAGCCTGCAGCATCCGCGTCAAAACGCCTTCCGTGACGACCTCGATCCGAGTGTCCCGTCCGATCTTGCTGTCCATCCGGACCCGGTACCCGATCGTTTCTCCTATCGCTTCTCCCAATGAGGCCGCCATAAATCCCGCCGCTGAGCGGGCCGCAATCCTTCTGGGCTCCAGCATGATGATCCGTTTGCCGGCAAGCCAAGGTTCATTCAGAAAAGCAAGCGGCACTTGCGTCGTCTTACCTGCACCCGGTTCAGCGATCAACACGGCATGAGTTCCTGTCGATAAAGCCTTTTTCAATTGTGGTAATACTCGGTGAATCGGTAGTTCAGTCATGGATATCTCTCCGTCATCCTATCGAATATCAATATAATCCCTTAATTATATTAAACAGCCGATTTACGTCAAGTAGGCCATTGGCTGGCGAGAATCGATGCATATGCGCTACAATATGAATAGCATTCCTGTGAAACATCAAGATTCAATTAGTCGGAAGGTGAAATGTATGGAGCAGCAAGCCACATTTCGCGGCCGCTTTGCCCCTACGCCATCAGGCAAGATGCATATCGGCAATGCATTGACCGCTTTGCTTGGATGGCTGCAAATGAGGAGTATGAACGGTCAATATATACTCCGAATCGAAGATATCGATGTGCAGCGTTCCCGCCAAGAGCTCGCAGACGAGATCATGAGAGATCTGGAATGGCTCGGATTGGATTGGGATGAAGGCCCCGGCGTTGGCGGAGCCTACGGGCCGTATCATCAGGCTGCTCGCCACGCATTGTACGAACGGGAAATCGCCAAACTGAAGGAATCGAATATGCTGTACCCCTGCTATTGCAGCCGGGCGGATATAACGGCGGCAGCCAGCGCACCGCATGGCATTGCATCGGAGGGCTTTCGCTATCCGGGAACCTGCCGAGAGCTGACCCGGGAGGAAGCTGCGCTGAAAGAGATTCATAAGAAACCTTCGCTGCGCATGAAGGTGCCGCACAGAATCGTTTCCTTTGTTGACGGCATTGCCGGGGTTCAGCGTTACCGACTATCCGACGGCGGAGATTTTGTCGTGAGGAGAGCCGACGATATCATTTCGTATCAACTCGCGGTGGTGGCGGATGATGCGCTAATGGGCATAACCCATGTGCTCCGAGGAGCTGATCTTCTGGACTCCACCCCTCGTCAGCTGCTATTGTATGAAGCGCTGTCCTATCAGCCGCCGCAGTTTGCGCACACACCGCTGATGGTGGATGCGGAGGGCAAACGGCTGGCCAAGCGAACCCGGGGGCTCAGCCTCTCCTTTCTACGCGGCCAGGGCATCGCGCCGGAACGCTTAACCGGCTGGCTGGCATGGACAGCCGGCCTCCTGGATCACCCGGAAGCAGCAACTCCTGCGGAATTGATCCCTGTTTTTGATTTATCGAAAGTTTCTTCATTCCCCATAAAAATTTCGGATCCTGTCAAAAACCGGCTGTTCGAGCTTTAACTTTAGCGAAAAACAATCAGCGCCAGCCCTTTCATTCTCGTGGCGAGAAGAAAGACTGGCGCTGTTCCGTTATTCCTTACCGGTTAATCGTTCCCTGACCTTGGACTCATACTGCGTAAACGCGCTGTTACCGCTTAACCCCCGCTGTTCCAGCAGCAACTGCAGCCTAAGGTGCTTTTCATTGAGCTTACGTTTGAGCTGCTCCTGCTCGCCCTCGTTTCGGGTAGCGCCGAGCAAATCATAGAGCTGGACGCATTCCTTCCGAAGCGTTACTTCTTCAGGAACGTAACCCGCGTTTTTCATGATGCGGTAGGACATCCTCAAATCTTCCGGGATGTGCGAAAGATCGTCGATCGGGAGTTTTTTGCCGGCAAGAGGCAGGTTATCGAATTCTCCGTTGCGGATCGCTTCCTCGATCTTCTGCTCAGCCAATCTGGAAAAGATGCTCATGTAAATCCAGCCTCCTCCTGTTCCTTCGTCCTCTCATCATAAATCAGCCCGCGGGATATTCCAAGTTCTAAATGTAGGGGATCACACGCAGGTCATCCGATCCCTTTCAACATTACAACAGCGATTCCGCTCCATCTATGAATATCTGTGCCCCTGTAATATGTCTCGACTGGTCGGAAGCGAGAAACGCCACCAAATCGGCGACCTCTTCCGGCGTCCCCGGCCCGTCTGCCAGCGGCTGACTTCCTTCCGGATATTCAACCGGTATCACGATTTCCTCCAGATCCCCTTGCTTCTTCGTGCTTTGGTCGATGTTGGTGGATATCGCGCCGGGACAAATCACATTGACTCTGATCTTGAATTGAGCCAGCTCCAGCGCAGCCATCTTCGCAAAAGCGACCTGTCCCGCTTTGGTTGTGCTGTAGGCGCTCATGCCAAAGTTGGAGAAGGTTCGAGTGCCATTGACGGAGCTCGTAATGATGATGCTGCCCTGCCCCCTCTTCTTGAGATGCGGAATTGCATATTTGACCGTCAGGAACGTCCCGTTCAAATTTACGTTCAGCGTCTTGGCCCATTCCTCCAGCTTCATTTCATCGATCGGCGTCATGACGCCGTTGATCCCTGCATTGGCAAATACAATATCGACGCCGCCAAATATCTCCACCGTTTCAAGGACTGCCTTTTCCACCCTGTCGGGATCGGTTGTATCTACGTCGAATGCTCTGGCCGCCCCTTCGCGAATGGAGTTGATCTCCGATTCCGCTTGATGGGTCCGATCATCCAACAGATCGAATAAGGCCACATTCGCGCCTTCCTTCGCCAGCTGAATGGCAGCCGCCTTTCCGATGCCTGATCCGGCACCGGTAATGATCGCCGTTCTCCCATGAAAACGTCCGTGTCCTTCATTCATGTCCAACACGCTCCTTTTGTCGTTATCCGTTATGCGTTCATCTGTCACAAGATTACCCAAAAGGAGTTGTTTTATAATCATGATTTCTAATTTTTTGCAAGATCCGATTGGACTTACACGTCCGTTCGCGAAAAGATATAGGTTGAGAGCTGATATGAAGCGAAAACCACCAGGCAGGATATGCCGAGTCCATACCAAAGATAATCCGTTTGCAGGCCATCCGACCACAGCGTATTGATAGCCATCGTAATCGCGAACAACACCGCTACCAGCACCAGCTTCAGCGTTTGTCCGCCCTTGGGCCCCAGCCAATAATAGAGAGGATAGTAAACGGCAATAAACAGGATCAAGGAAATGCCGGACACAATATTTTGATAAAGAACAGCGCCTTCTCCATCCCCGCCTAACCAGATATAAGCGATTTGGACCAGGAAACCCGCCAATAACCCGATCAACATAAACAAGAGGGAAGAGACATACTTGCTCAACACAATGTCCCGGCGCGGTATAGGCAAACTCATGGAATATTTATGGAAAGGATGCAAATCGGTATTCGAAATGACGATGATCATCATCCCGGCCACCATATAACCTAGGATGCCGACGGCATTGCCAAACGAAAACAACGCCAGCCAGATCGCAAAGAGCCAAGCATATTTTCGGATGACCATCCAATCCTTATGAATGAGGGGAACGATATGACTCATGAACAGTGTCTCCTTTCGAAGTGTAATACATAATATCCTCCAGGGCAGGCCGCTCGTATAACACGCTGTCTCCGAACAGCTTGTGCGCGGATTCCCGGTTTGCCGAGAGAGCCTCGAACCCGTACGGCGTTTCCTTGAGGCCGGTAAACTGCTTGCGGACATCCGGATCCAACAGGTCGCTGCTGCCTTTGACAATGACATATTTGTCGATAATTTCATCCTTGCCTTCACTGAACACGATGCGACCCCGGTGAATAAAGGTGATGTAATCCGCTATTCGATCCAGATCATCCGTATTATGCGTTGAGAACAGGATCGTCCGGTTCTCATCCTGTATAAAATCGCTCAGCAATTGCAGCAGCTCTCTGCGAAATACCGGATCAAGACCCGCTGTCGGCTCATCTAAAATCAATATTCGCGGATCATGAGCCATGGCCATCGCAATGGAAAATTTCATTTTCATGCCTTTCGAGCAATCCTTTAGTTTCTTTCTGCCGGGAAGCTCGAACATCTGCATCAGCTGATCCATTCTGGTGCTGTTCCAGCGCTTATAAAAAGGGGACGTCATGCGGATAATTTGATTCAGCGTTAAATACTCATAAAAAATATTCTCGTCCGAAACAAAACCGATCTCTTCCTTATAACTTGCATCGTCCGAGCGAAGCCGCCGGCCATTCACGGCGATCTGGCCTGAATCCGGGACAACCATCCCCATGATGGAGCGGATAAGCGTGCTTTTGCCGGCTCCGTTGGGGCCGATCAATCCGGTAATGTATCCCTTAGGGATAAGAAGGGAAATGTCGTTCAGCGCAAACGATGGATATTTCTTGCTCAGATGGTTGATTTGCATTGCAGGTTGATCCTGATCCTGTATTCCGTCTACATGCTTCATTCGGATTCCTCCTTGTTTATTGTATGGATCATCTCGATCAATTCCTCGGCCTCTATAGGAATGCTTCGACATTCCTCGAGAATATCCCTGATTTTATCTTCGATCAGGCGCAGGCGCTGCTCCCGAATCATATCCTGATTGCCTCCCGATACGAAGGAGCCTCTGCCTACCATCGACTCGATCAAGCCGACCGCTTCCAGCTCGCTGTATGCCCTCTTCGTCGTAATAACGCTGATTCCCAAGTCCTTGGCTAGCTGCCGGATAGAAGGAAGCGGCTCTCCCGGCTTCATCTCTCCGCGCATGATGCTCTGCCGGATCTGTCTTTCAATTTGCAAGTAAATCGGCTCGCCGCTGGAATGGGATAGAATAATCTGAATCATCGCAATAATATTTCACCGCCTTTTCTGTGCCTGATATTAGGGTTCAGTATGTTGATGATGTGTATATAAAGTATTCATTGTATATATACAATATATACATTAAATAATGCCGCGTCAATTCCGTTTATTTTCGAATCCAAGTAAAAAAAGCCGGACCTCATAGGTCCGGCTCGCGATATAATCGGTCATTTCTGTACTACCATACGATCTCCAGAAAGGAAGCGTCATCTTCCAGACCGCCTGTATGGCGGGCATTCATTAATACTTGTACTTGCTCATCGGGAATCGGCTCCTTCATCGGGTCCAGATCCGTAAGCCCGTCGCTGTATAATTGAAGGCGATAACCGGTCTCCGGTTCCAGCTTGCACGTAAACACGTGAGGACTGCCTCCGATCGGTCCGGTGCGGGAAGACCAGCGTTCGGCCGTTCGGAAGCGGTCTCCGAATATTGAAGTAATCTCGTCCTGCTGACGCCATAATCGTACCCTGGAGTCTCCCTGCCAGGCAAGCCACAGCCTTCCTTTTCGACGAAAACCCGTTGACCGCTCGATGCGTCCGCATATGTACATGGCTTCGCTTCCCTTGCGCTGCTTCTCCTCCAGCACTTCACGCAGAAGCTTGGGGGTTTCGGAGCTCAGCGAATGCGTCCGCATTTCCCGATCTGCTTCATGCGTTAGTCCCTTCAGCTTGCGCTCCAGCGATGAGGACGTGGGCTCTTCAACCGTATCCAGCCAGTTCATCAAGCCCTGACCGAGCAGGCGCGAAGCCACATCGCCTCGGTAACTCAAGCCGACGCCGTCACACAATACAAAATGGCAGACCTCTTCATCCATTTTCAATGCAATGAAATCCTGACCCGTCTCGGAGAGCATGACGGATTCTGCCGCTCTGCCATACGCATAACGACATGTGAACAAATCCCTAATCTTCGTAAGCGGCTCTTCCCCGGTCTGCTTGCTCTCGTAATAAAACGACGCTGTTTGAGCCTTCCGCTTGCGAATCCCCAACGTTTCCATGCTTCTAGCGTATGATCGCTTCATGCTGTGACCTCTTACCTTACCGGCGTGGCGGCTGACATCTGGAATCCGATGGACACCAGCTCGGAGCATGTGCCAGGGAGCATCATCAAGGCCCCCGGACTCAGCTGATAATCCGCCTCAACCAGCATTTCTCGATAGCTCTCGGGAAGAACGGAAGACATCATCTTGAGTTTGCGCGCGTGTTCATCCTCAAGCTGCGTATCAGCCAATATCCCCTTCCAGCGGCGTGGTTCGGAGATCGGCTGGTTCATCAGATGGTCGGAGATGAAAATATTCTCCACCAGTACGTTTCCGTCCGGAACGCTCATATTCATGATACGGCGGGCAATCGGTTCCGGATCCTCTCCCGTGGCCACGCCATCCGTCATATGGCATACGAGCGGCGCAGGGCAATCCTGCATGTTGGGAATCTCCGATTGCAGAATTTTCTCGGCCTGAAGAAACGCTTTGGCCGAATCGGAGAACCGCTTCGGCGTCAAATCTGGAAGCGAGCCGATCGCCGCAATTTCGTCAATGCCCTTGATCCCGTTTAACAAATCATATACGTCATCGCTGTATGCAAGAATGGCGATCCGGTACCTCGGCGTCAGCCGGTTCCCCTTGGTGGAACGAAACACCATTTGCCGAATGGCTAAGGATAACGCTTCGTAAACAACATCAATCCTTCTGCGATCCTCCATCAGCATATTCATGGACGCGCTGATATCAATCAGATATATAATGAGCGCTGGCGTGCGCTGTGATGCTTGAATGGTATAGTTCATCGTGAATAACATTCACCCCTGCAATTTGTCATGTTTACTTCTTTACAGTTTAGGTATCCAGTGGCTGTCGTCACTGATGAATTGCTGCAGATTGTTAAGGCGGCTGCTCATTTTGCCAACCGTTTTGTAATAGGATTTGTCCTTGTTATACAGCGCTATGAATTCACGCGCGGCATTCTTCGCGCGGTCCTTGTTGCCGGCAACCTGCGCATTATATGCCTTGTTATATAAGGCAACCAGTTCGACAACGTTTTGGGACCGCTGCTTCTGAAGCTGGGCGGCTTGCGCTTGCTGAGCAGCCCGCGCTTGAGCCTGTCGTTCCGCTTCCGCCTTGGCCGCTGCCTCTTCCTGAGCCTGCCTTTTCTTCTTCTCTTCCTGCTGGGCTAAATACGCCTCGTATTTTGCCTGATTATCATATTTCTCCTGCAGCGCCTGCTTCTTCTTTTTCTCCTCAAGCGATGCCAGATAAGCTTCATACTTCGCCTGCTTATCATACTTTGCCTGAAGCTCGGATTTCTCCTGCTCCTTGCGCGCCAACTCGGCTTCCTCGGCCTTCTTCGCCTCTTCCGCCTTCAAGCGTTCCTCTTCGGCTTTTTTGGCCTCCGCTTCCTTCTTTGCAGCCTCCTCCTGCTGCTTCTGCGCTTCTTCCTCCTGCTTGCGCGCAGCCTCTTCTTTCTCCTGGGCCTGCTGCTCCGCTAAACGCTGGGCATCCATCTGGCGGTTCTCGGCCTTCTCAGCCAGAATTTGATTGACCGTAATCGCGGAACCCGCCAGGATCACGATGGCCGCAGCGGTGGAGAGCATGAATTTGCGGGATGACAACAAGGCTTTAATCCCTTTGTTGGATGATTCTTCAGCGGGGCGCAGCTGCTCCTCCAGTCCCTGTATGGCGGCGGCGAGCTCCACTTCAAGCGGACTGTCCTTCTTGACGAAGTGATACGCCGAACGGAATATCTCCAATGCTCCGGAAAGATTGCCTGCCTTCTCCAAGTCGCGCGCCTGATGAAACAAGCGTCCTACCACATTGTCGTTAACCTCTCGCGTGCCCGGCTCGATTCCAAGCGATGCCATGATGTCTGCAGGCACCTCCCGGGAACGTTCAGAGCCGGATTCATCCGAATCGTCATCCTGGGCAGCCGCAGCAGCAGCGGCAGTGGCAGCCGGTGCTTCTTCCACCACTTCTTCCTCACTAACCGAGGATAAAGCGATGAGCCACTCGCCAAAGGTAGGGCAGCTGCTCAAATCCTGACTGTCCCAAGCTCTGCCGAACAGATCCGAGATCCGTGTGCCCCAACGCTGACCCAGCGATTTTTTAAGCAAAAAATAACGTTCGCACGGAGTCTGCATTTCATGCTGATCAAAATAGCTTTCGCCCCATGCCCGATTCACGATAGCCGGATCGCTCCACCCCAGCATCTCGGCAATGATGACGGCCCCTGCAAAACGATCGGCATACGCGCTCCATAACCCGCTGTGCACCGTTCGATGCGCCGCATATCCCGGCGAGCCGGCGAGCAAAACGTCGGGACGGTCCATTTTTGGACTGTACATCTGCTCGACATCGACAAGCTCCACGGCGGCAGCGCCTTCCGGCAGCTTCACTTCCGAAAAAAACGGAAGCATGACATTGGGCGCAGACAGATCGCAATGCGCCAATCCGCGCTGCTCCATGCTTGAGCCGATGGCTGCCAAAGCCTTGGCCAGCATCAGGCTTTCGGAACGTCCCAGATTACGCTGATCGCTTATAACGTCAAACCAAGTACATCCATGAATCCATGGCATGATGACCGCGTAGAGCAAATCCGGATATTCCGCTATCAAATCTCCGTTTCTTTCGGGAGTGAGCACCTCTCGACTGCTTACCTGCAAACCCGGTATCTCGCGATAATTCCCCATATGCTCGGATTGATAAACCATAGCCGGAATTCTGAACTTAGGAAAAAACACTTTTAGTGCTTTGGCTTCGTGCAGCTCCCCATTCACGGGAATCAGCTGATAGACGATCCCTTGCCTCCCTGCCTGGGCATAAGCTACGCCCGGTGCAGCCGGATGCTGTCCTACCGTATAAGCCGTTCCATTAACAACGATCCCATCGCCCGGGTTTGGCTGAAATGTCATGAACTTCACCCTCTCTTAACTCCATTACCTTGCTATATAACTCTATTAACCGATAGAACCGCGATTGATTCACGATTAACTACATTCTAAATATCCAAAATTGCAAGAAAACCGGGTTACCTACCACCCGGTTTATTTTGCCTATTAAACTATTATAATGCATCAGAAAGCAAAAGTCTCCGAATGATATTAACGGGATTCGTCAGCCATACGGAATTTCTGAGCGATCGCCTTCAGCTCATTGCTGATGCTGTCAAGCGTTTGTACGAAGGAGTTCATCAAGCGGCTTGCTTCCTGGAATTCCTGGAAGAAGCGCTGCTTCGTCATACCATCCCATTGACCTTCCATTCCGTTGATCGATTGCGTCAGGCTATTAACGATTTGCTGACTTTGATCACCGCTCTGTTTAAATTGGTTCGCTACTTGCTCCACTTGTTCTGGCGTAATTAAAATACGTCCTGCCATTTATGTAACCTCCTTGAAATTCGTTTTCTGGTGACACTTGACATCTTAGCCCAGAAGACTCGGTTTATCAAAATGTCCTCAGACCTAATTTCGAGTTACCCTATACGTCCCAATTTGAAACATTTTCCATCCCGAATTTCCCGAATTTCCCAAATGGGATAGGGATTTAGTTGGCAATCCCAAACGAAGACGGATCGGTAAAGGTCCAGCTCTGCCCGGCTAATGCGGCCTGTTTAGCCGTTCCCCCGTTGTCTCCGCTGGTCATGCCCACGGCTGCGGCTGCCGAACTCGGGTTCGATATAACCGTGCCGGAGTTACCATATTCCGGAAGTATGGACGAGCGCCCATCCATCCCGGAAGCGGCAAACAGAGCCGTCGGTGATACGGTGCTTACGATAGCATGCTCCAAAATCGTATGGTATTGATGATCCGTTTCTTGAAATTGATCGGCTTTGCTTTGAAGATGCTTGCCCAGCTGAGCAAGAAGAGCTCCCAGATGCTCTCCAAGACTCCGGGCAGACTGCCATTCATCAATAACCGCCGCTTTGAGAGACGTCTCCCAAACAAGGGATTCCATGGCTTGGTTGAGCGTTCTCGTTATCGCTAAATATTCATCGCCACTATGCTGCAGCTGACGGCTTAACGTCCGGAGAGACTCCGGCTCGACAGAAATACGCATTGGTCCTCACCTTTCATACAGGCTCTGTTACTGTTTCAGCCACATGAGTAACATATGACGAAACTGCTCTTTGGTCGCTGGCGCTGCGGTTAGCCAGTCCTGGTCTCCCTCCAGGCTCATACGCAGCAGCCAATTCATGGACTCGTTCACTATAAATGCTGCATTTTGACTTTCCCAGCTGATACCGTTCCAAATCGACAGCTGGAGTTCCCCCGAAGATACCTTGTTCTTCATGCATTTCGCCAAAGCGATTGAACCTTCCACATCGTCCGTCAATCTGGCCAAACGATCGCCGATATCGTCGCAATTATGCTCGGTAACCGAGGTGTAGATATCGCCGAATTCCTTCCGGCTAAGCAACAGAGCCGGAATATCTCCCCAGTTTTGGTCGCTGAGGGCCAGATCCTGCACCAGTTGATCGCAGGTTTGTTCGATGGTACCGAGTTCGCTAAGCATGTAACACCGGTTGTCTTCATCGCTTCTGCATACTTGTATTACCCGTTCGTCAGTAACATGCAAATATCCTTCAAACGCCGAATCCTGATTTTCATATTTCAACCAGCACGCCCGTTCCGCAAGACCGGCAATAGCCACTCGTGAGAAGACTTCGGGTGGAATCGACAATTCCCCGCCTTCCTCTTGAATCAAATATTGCTTGCTTAGGAGCGATTGTTTGGTTTTCTCCCACTCAACCGCGATTTCTTCCGTTAAATATCCTACAAAAGGATCTTCAACACCAAGTAATCGGTCCGATCCGATAATTCCAGCCAAGAAGAAAAATTCCTTGTCATTCAGCGTGATCGTTTCTTGTTTGGAAGCATGAATTGTCAACATTATGAGCCACCTCCCCTCAAACTACAACATGCCATCGGTCGCGAATTTCTGTGACCCATCTTTGGGCGTTCCATTCCTCATCGAACGGAACTGCGCCTTTTATTCTGGAAAATTTACGTTTTACGTAGTACCCCTGTCCCGGCGGAAGTATTTTTAGTCCTCCAGGACTATTAGAAGATTCGGAAAAAGGAATCCGGAAGAACGATAAATCGTTGGAATCCAAGGTCCCGAATAAAAATCCGTTTTGAGCAGCCTTGATATCGGTAAACCAGTCGACGCCATACGTAGGGAAATCCGCCGGCACGCCGGCAATGACGACATGAACCCTGCGGTCCCTTCCCTGTCTGACGATGGCCGAGAGCTGGTCCTTCAAGGTGAAATCCGAAAGCTGCTTGCTGAGTACGTCGGCATCATCAATCATAAGCAGGATGGCCGGGTCCTCGCTCTCCTTCGACCGGGTCTGAACCCGCTCATAAAGGCTCGTAATGAGCGGCCCCAGATCCTCCTCGTTCTCCGCGTGGCCGCGGACATGCGGGAGATGGTTCATCCGGCTCAGGCCGCTGCTTCCATAGCGCGTATCCACCGTATAGATCTCCAGCTCATCCGGAGAAGTATGATATGCGAGCGATAGCATCCAGCTAAGAAGGAACGACGTCTTACCGCCTTCCATCGGACTGGCCACGATAAAATGAGGCCCATCCTCGAGATTGATCGCAAAAGGAGTCAGATCATCCGTAGCCACCCCGACGGGCACCTGATACTTCACCGTTGCGGCCGCTTCATAAGGCTTTTTCACCTTAAGCAGCTGATGGAGCGGAATCTTGTCCGGCAGCGATTCGATCCGCGGGGCTTCCTCGCCATGCCATGATTCATGGTGTACCCGAATCATGTCGCGAAGCGCTGCCGAACGGTCCCCCTCCTCCTGGCCGGAAGCCGGAAGTGCGGTCTGGAATTCAAGCGGAGGCACCTGGCCTTTGACCAGTCCTCTTCCTGGCGGAAGCTGGCTCGGGGCTCTCGTGGGACGACCCACCGCGTAATAATAGTCGGCCGGATCGGCAAGCTCGTACGATACCGCTTGCGAGATATTGCTCCGGACCTTCTCGAACATATCCGAAATCCGGTTCGCCGTGATGATAAACGTGATGCCCAGACTGCCGCCTTCCCGCAGCAGATATTCCAGCATATCATTCTCGTCCGGATAGGAATTCCTAAAGTTCAGATAACCGTCAATAACCACGACCAGCTGCGGAACCGTCACCGTGCTGCCACGTCGGTAGGAAGCAACGGTCTTCACGCCGGCCTCGGCGATCATGTCTTTGCGCACAGCGGCCGTTTTCGCAAGAAAACGGAACAGGCGCTTGATCCGATCATCTTCCTCTGCGGTCATGACTCCCCCGATATGCGGCAGTCCTGCAAAGTCCCGCATCATCCGGCCCATGTCCACGATATATCCATGCCAAAAGTCCGGGGTATATCGACTCACCAAAGACATAAGCATCGTTTGAATAAAGGTCGTCTTTCCGAGCCCGGGCATCCCATATACGGCCCAGTGGCCTTGCTCCAGATTGAGCACCAGCGGCTTCTGGCATTGGTTAGGCAAATCGTCAACCATTCCGACATAAGACACGAGTGCCGAATCGCCGAACGTTACCGGCTGCTCGATGCCGGATTGCACTGACTCCAAATCCAGGCTCTCCGGAAGCGGTGGAAGCCAAGGCCCCTGCAGCCGCTCAATCCCTTGCGCCTTGGCCACTTCCGCTACATGGTCGATAAACACCTGCAGCTGTTTGGGCACTTCCAGATGCGCTCCCAGGGACGGAGTCGACGCAAGCAGCGGTTCCGTCTTCCCGTTGATCCGGACCTCGCGGATGGAGACAGCGCCAGGCGTATCCTTCTCTTCAACGTAAGGAGCGCCGCTCCAAGCAAATTGCATTTCTTCAAACACTTCATCGCTGCCCACCTGGAAGTAGCCTCGTCCGGGCTTGTTGATCCAGGCTGCATTCGGAATCTTCAGCATGTCGCGGCTGTCGCCTTCGCTTTGTACCCGAAGACAGATGCGGAAGCGCGAGTTACTCCAAATTTTATCGTCCACGACGCCGGCCGGCTTCTGCGTCGCCAAGATCAAATGGACACCCAGCGTTCGCCCGATTGCGGCGATGCTGATCAATTCATCCATAAATTCCGGCTGATCTTTCTTCAGCTGTGCAAATTCGTCAATGATAATGACGAGATGCGGGAGCGGCTCGCCATGGCGATTGCGCAGCAGCTTGTAATACTCGTCAATGTGCTGCAGGTTTCCCGCATCGTTCAATATTTTCTGGCGGCGGACCAATTCGGCTTTGAGCGACACCTTCGCCCGCTCGATCAGATTGTTGTCCAAATTCGTTATGGTGCCCACGACGTGCGGAAGGTTCACAAACGTATTGGACATGCCGCCGCCCTTATAGTCGATTAGCATGAATGCCAAATCATGAGGGTGAAACTCCGATGCCAGGGAAGCCACGATGGATTGGATAACCTCGCTTTTCCCGGAACCGGTCGTTCCCGCGATCAGGCCATGCGGACCATGACCTTGACGCTCTATTTTATCATGAAGATTCAAATTAATCTTCTTTCCGCCCGCTCGCACACCCATGGGAACGGGCAATGAATCCGGATATCGGTTCTGCTGCCAGCGTTTATAAACATCCAAATCGTTGATTTTCTGAATATCCATCATCTCGAATAGTGCCAAAACGCTAGGAATATCGGATGCAGAAGACCGCTTTAGCCGAATCGGCGCCATATACCGGGCCAATGCTTCGATCTGTTCCCTGCTGATATGATGGGATTGGAAGGATTGCTTGGAGACGGTGCCGTCCGGTTTCTTAATCGTGTACGCCGCCTGCTCCCGATCGACTTCGACGATAAGCTGGCAGTGCATCGGCAAGCTTTCTTTCCGGTCGGACAAGATGATGGTGACGGCGTCAGCCGCATCGGCATCTTCCATCAACAGAGGCAGCAGAGGTTCTTCCTCAATCAATTGGGCTGCGGATAGGATCACGACGTAAGCCGGCGTCTCAATCGATTTTTTTCCATGTTCGGAGCGATTGTTTTTACGCCGGTATAAATGGGTAAATATTTCATCAGCAAGCTGATGCGCATTGCTCCTCCGATCCGCAAGATAGCGGCTGGAACGGTCATCATCCCACGTATGGGGCAGCCACCGCAGCCACTGCCATTCGCTCGCTTCCCTCTCTTCGTAGAAGGCGGCGATTTTCACTTCGTCAGGCGAGTGCCTGACGGCGGTTTGGGCCATCATGACGCGAAGCATGTTTAATACGCGTTCTCTTCCGCCGACGATCCCGATGACCTTGGATTCAAATAACGGCAGTGCAATAGAGGCATCGTCGACCGTCTGGAACTCGGATGACAGCAATTCGGCCGCTTCGATTAACGGGTCCTTATCATACCCGTCCGCACGGGGAGGCTTCACGTTAATGTGAAACGGAACCTCCCCCTTGCCCACGCAAATCTCCAAAAAGTCCTTATCTTCCGGGGAACGTTCCCACAAGCTGCTGCTCCGGTTCTTCACAACGTTATAACAGACGTCCGGATCCCCATGGATGTCAAACAGAATATGGACCTGATCCTCCTGCCGCTCCTTCAGTTCTTCCCGATGCAGATCAAGCTGAGCCCGGTACTTCTGATTGCGTTCGGCCAGGTTCTTCTGATAGGTCTTCTTGTTGCTTAAATACATGAAGAACGGCAGCGTGTAGGATGTCAGCATCATAAAGATGGAGAGCATCTGGAACATCATGTAATTGGGATTCCCCATTTTACCGCTTACGTTCATATAGACATAGAAACCGATCGTCGCCGCCGTCATAATAATCGGAATGATGATGGCAATCATCGAGAACGACGGTTTGCTTGGTTCGGACGGGGGTCTCAGAATCTCCAAGTCTTCATTCGGTAAAGCCGGTCTAATGCGCGGCGAACGTTGGTACAACACGTTCATATGTCACTTCCTCCTAATCCAAAGCATCTGAAATGTACAATTATGTATTTTGCTGTTTCAGTCAAAACCAATGGGTTACTTACCCAATATCAGCTCTCTTGAAACAACGATCTTCTGCCATAGACAGGAGCTTCATCGGTGGTTGTCGAGAATGCCCGCTGCAAACGTACGTAGGAGCCTTCCCTCAATCCCGCTTCAACCAGGTTAGAGTGGCCGCCTACCGTAAACCACAAGCCTTCCGGGAACTTCGCTTCTAATATATATTGAATTCCTTCACTCGAGGGTTCGCGAAAAAGACGTAATCCCAGCAGCTCGTTCAACCGTTCAATGGAGCATTCATCGGGTACGTCGATATCAAACCAATCATCTTCGTTTCGACCGCTGATCACGGTGAGTATCATCTGGTCAACCTGCCTTCCTCAAGATGGTAATCCTATGTTTATTCCATATTGAAAGCCCAATCACCTATTTCAATAGTTGCAAAAAATAGTTACATTATTGTAATAATATCATTCCACGGACAGTTCTGTCAATTTGTGTCATATTTCCTATTTCCTATTTCTGATGCGGATTTGTTGGTTCCGAGGAACTATTTATGTATTGATTATAGGGTAAATCCGGGTTTTCCGTCAGTAAAATCCCGTCGTTCACAAAAATGTCACGCTCATAAAAATGATGCTGATTAATTCTATGAATTTAAGGTTATTTTAAGATTGGCAATTTATAATGCAAATATCATGAAAAAACTTTCGTGAGGTGATTGATATGAAAACACTGATCATGTTCCAAAACAAGCCGGTTCCCGTTTATTTTACTACGGATAGCAAGCAGCCGGTTCAAAAGGTATTGAAACTGCTAACCAGCGCGCTTGACCATAAAATCCAAACCGGCAAAAAGGCGCTGCAAAAATGCCTCAACTCCCTCATCAGCATTGAAATCGAGGGATCCGAGGCAATTCTACACAGCAAAAGCGAAAACGACTCTCTTGCGCTATCTCTCTTTTAATATAAAAGAGGGGTAGCCCTTTTTTTTGTTTGTCTCCATTATACCCCGTAATAACGATCCTCGGCTATCTGCGCCCGCTGAATTCGGATCTGGAACAATTTCACGAGATTTCTCCGCGTTGTGATCTCCTGGCAATTACTCAGCTTTTTTAATATAAACCGATCGATGGACATACTGTTCATCCCTCCATTCTTGTCTTGGAAAAACGACCCTATGTTCTGATAACTTCTATTAACCGTGCCTTTTCAAGATTAAACGAGACTTCCGCCGTTATACAAAGCTTCTCACGGTTCGACGATTTTTGATGCTGTACCCATTTTATGATCAGTACCTTGCATTATTCAGTACTAAATGATATCTTATTGTAGACCACTACTGAATATTAATTACTACCTCGTGATAACAGCATGAACATGGACTTACGAAAGGAGGTATCGCCGTATGAATGTCAGTATTCAATTCAAAAAGGGCGTTCTTGAACTCTGCGTGCTTGTGCTGATCCATCGCAAGGACCAATATGGCTACGAGCTGGCTCAAGCCGTTTCCCGGCATATCGAGGTAGCCGAAGGCGCCTTGTACCCCCTCCTTCGCCGGCTTGTTAATGAAGGCTACTGCACCACCTACCTCCAGGAATCGAGCGAGGGTCCCCCCCGTAAATATTATAAGCTGACGGACAGCGGAGTGATCTATATGCGATCTATGGTGAAGGAATGGCAAGCATTTGTAAGCAACGTGACCAATTTGATAGAGGAAGGGAATTTGTATGACTAAAAAACAGTTTATTTCGATTTTGGAATCTCGCCTTGCCGCGCTTCCTCCGGGGGAACGCCGGGAATTCATTCAGGATGTAGAGTCCCATTTTGTCATCGGCATGCAGAATGGGCGTTCCGAAGAGGAGATTGCCCGGGAACTGGGAGATCCTTTTGAAATGGCGAAGGAAGCGTTAGGCGACCGGTACGTGGATATGGAAATGCCTGCTCCCGCGGCGGTCAGAAGGCCGTCTGCCATAGGCAAATATGCGGTAGGAACCGGTTTGTTCTTCTGTGCATTAGTGACCGTCCCGTTCCTTGCGGCATTATGGTCCGGTGGCGTCGCCATCGCTCTGGGAGCCCTGGCAACCTTGCTGAGCCCGGTGCTCGTTCTGCTCGATTACATCCTGAATGGAACGTTTTATCCGGCTAAATTATTCTTATCGATCTCCTTGATCGGAATCGGCATCTTCCTCGGTTATGGCACACGCTCGGCCATGGTCGGTTTGTTATCATTAACCTTGAGGTACTCCAGATGGAATACACGTTTGTTGAAGGGTCGTGACGCACTGTGAACAGAAAATGGTTGTTCAGCTTAGCAATCGCACTTATATTGGTAGGAATCATCGGCATGGCCGCAAACAAGTTTAAATTCGGGGAAGAGCTGGTCAGCTATCAGAACCGATGGGATCTGCAGGATGCCGTGAATTTGAAGAAATTAAAAATTACCAGCAGCATGAATATCAGCTTCGCTTTCGAGGATAGCGCCGATGCTAACGGGTATATCGCTTTTGACGGCAAGTTAAAGCCGGAGCATGTCGATATTCTTGAAGCTTTTGAGCCTGTAGGCCAAGAAATCGAATTAGATCTGAGTACTTCTGATTCTTTTCAGTTTATGAGCGTGAACTTTCATTCGCCGAAAGGGAGAATAACCATTGTCCTTCCTTCAAACACGAAACTCGAGGACCTCGATTTATCAACGTTCTCCGATAACATCCAGGTAAGCGGCGCTTCGTCCAAGTCGATTGCCATTTCCGTAAAGTCAGGCAACATCAACATTAACGGAATCGTAGCTGACCAGTTGAACGTAGAGAACATTTCGGGCAGTATTCGCGGCTCCGACATTCAGGCCTCCACTCAACTCGTCAATCATTCAGGAAACGTCGAATTGAAAGATATGGAAGGCCCCCTGGACATCGAGGTCACTTCCGGCAATGTAAACGTAGGATTGCTCGGCGTTTCGTCGGTGAATATCCTGTGCAGATCAGGCAACGTGAAAGTGCAGCCTGACCCTTCATTCCGCGGTTTCTATGACCTTAAGTCGCTCACCGGATCGATATCGGCGCCAGAGTCATTGAAGGAAACAACCGATACCATCCAAGTGGAAACCTACTCCGGCCATATCGATATCGTACACTAAGGCATTGTTGACAAACGATAGAAATGAAATATACTATAATTTATAAAGTAAACTATACAACAAGGAGAGTCTTCATACATGTCGAATGTACTATTCATCAAAGCAAACAACAGAGCGATCGAACAATCGGTCAGCGTAAAAATGTACCATGAGTTTCTGGAATCCTTCAAAGCAAGCCATCCGGAAGATCAAATCACGGAGCTTGACCTGTTCGCAGAGAATCTTCCATATTACGACGGAACAGCCATCAACGGTATGTTCAAAGCCGCCAAGGGTTTGGAAGCTACTCCTGAAGAGCAAGCGGCTGCTGCCAATGTCAGCAAATATCTTGACCAGTTCCTTGCCGCAGACAAAATCGTGCTGGCTTTCCCACTGTGGAACATGACCGTCCCTGCCGTTCTTCATACCTATATCGATTACCTGAACCAAGCAGGCAAAACGTTTAAATATACACCGCAAGGCGTGGTAGGTCTCGTGACCGGCAAAAAAGTCGTCATCCTGAATGCACGCGGCGGCAATTATTCCGAAGGTCCTATGGCTGCAGCAGAGATGGCTGTCAACTTCGTTATGGGCAATCTTCGTCAATGGGGCGTGCAGGATATCGAAACCCTCATCATCGAAGGCCACAACCAGTTCCCTGACGAAGCGGAAATGATCGTTCAGAACGGTCTTGAGCTTGTTAAAAAGGCCGCTGCCGGATTTTAATTGAACTTATACGTATTCACTCTTATAGCACTTCGAAAAAGCTGCCTTCACTGACCAAATCAGTGAAGGCAGCTTTTTTTGCTTTCGTTTAAAGCGCATCCCACTGCGTCCATTCCTCGCGCGGGTTAAGAATATAGATTTCCTGATCCCGGCTCATATATCGATGATTGATAAATTCTCGCCGAATCGTCGCATAATCCTCGTGATAGCGCTTGATAAACGCATTGATGTCCTTTTCCGGATATTCCCTCCCCGCCTCTAGCTGCTCCACCAAAAATTCCAAGATGACCAGCTTCTTTTTATACTGTGCCGGGATGGACCGCAAGGATCCGTCCTTAGCAATAAAACTGCGAAGAACGGATGCTTTGTAGGCTTCTCGGGCAGTCTGTTCCATGATGGACTCCTCCTTTTTCGGCAAACAATTTAACGAATTTCTAATTTAATATCAATCTAATTAGATATTAATTAAATTACAATTGTTTGTCAATCTCTTTCTGCATCAGGCCCGCTGGGGCGGGAGTGCGATCTCCTGCATTCTGGATTTATCGCGATATTTGCTGTAGGATTATAATGCTGATAGATAGCGTAAGGTTAATACATAAGGAGGTTCATCATGCTCGACGTCTTAATTATCGGCGCAGGCCCATGCGGTCTAGCAGCTGCCATTGAGTGCGGCCGCCAGGGCCTCAGCTGCGAGATCATTGATAAACACAACGTAGTCCATTCCATTTATCTCTATCCGACCCATATGCAGTTTTTCAGTACGGCTGAAATGCTTGAAATCGGAGAAGTTCCGTTCGCCATATCGAATGACAAACCGTACCGGCACGAGGCGCTGGCCTATTATCGTCGGGTCGCCAAACATTTCAACCTGAATATCTCCCCATACGAAGAAGCCCTCACCATAACCAAGCAGCCTGACGGCAGCTTTCAGGTAAAGACGCGGCGCCGCGGCGGTGAAGAGACCCTTCGACAAGCCAAACACGTAGTCATTGCTACGGGTTATTTTGATCATCCGAATTATATTGGCATTCCTGGTGAAGACTTGGAGAAAGTAACCCATTATTTCAGGGAAGCCCATCCTTATGCCGGCATGAAAACAGCGATCATCGGCGGCAGCAATTCCGCGGTGGATGCAGCCATGGAGCTGATCCGTGTCGGGGCCGAGGTTACGATGGTCTATCGGGGCGAGGAAGTCTCGCAGAACATTAAACCTTGGGTTCGGCCCCTGTTCGACAGCATGGTTCAAAAAGGGCATATCCAGCTTCATCTCAACTCCCGCGTCGTTCAAATCGCGGAGTCTTCCATTACCGTCCTTTCGAATCAGGGACAAGAATCGATCATCGAAAACGACTTTGTATTGGCATTGACCGGGTTCCGTCCCGATCGCAAACTGCTCGCCTCTTCCGGCGTCCAGCTTGATGAAGATATGGAGAAACCTCTCTATAATCCGGATACGATGGAGACCAATGTTCCGGGACTGTACGTCGCCGGCGTAATTGCGTCCGGCCGTAATGCCAATGAGGTGTTCATTGAAACCGGCAGGCTGCACGGCCGATTGATCGCGGAGCATCTGGGCACAAAGGTGTAACCAACGTCTTTCAGCGTATATTCCCGGAAGACAACCCGCTTGTAATTGATGTTTTTTACGATATCAGGAAGGCTTGCTCATCGGTCATTCATACCTTCTGATATCTAAATCATAAGGAGTGATCTCCATTGGACGTTACCTCGCTCATTCTGCTGGCAATGGCGGGCCTGGGCATTATCAGCAGCAATTCCGCCGTGACCATAGCCATGCTGACATTGCTGCTCATCCGCGTCACCGGCTTCCAGCAAGCCTTCCCATGGCTTGAGAAATACGGGCTGACCCTCGGCATCATAATTCTCACCATTGGCGTAATGTCTCCGCTGGCAAGCGGCAAAATGAGTCTCCAAACGATCGGTGAATCCTTCCTGAATTGGAAGTCGCTTCTGGCCATCGCCGTCGGCATGCTTGTCGCCTATCTGGGCGGACGCGGAGCCACGCTGATGGGCAGCAACCCTACGGTAGTCGCCGGCCTGCTCGTCGGCACCGTGCTCGGGGTAGCCCTATTCCGCGGCGTGCCCGTCGGGCCGCTCATTGCAGCCGGCCTGCTTTCCTTACTTATCGGCAAATCGTGAAGTCTCACGGCGCAAAGGATATTTTATAGGTAAATAGGATAAAGGCCAAAAACCTCCCTGCCGGTTTCATGAACCTTAAGGGAGGTTTATTTGTTCTATATTTAAGTACCATGCCGGACGGGACGTTACCATATATAGTCTATTTTATGGTATGATAGCTATCGTATTTTAACGGCTTTTCCCGTATTTCCCTACGAATTAGGATGTATCAGGAGGTAACACAATTGTCTTCAACGAATACCGAATCGGCCGCTGCCCCGTTAAAGCAGCTTCCCATGCTGCTCTTCAGGCAGCTAAGGCCGAAGCAATGGACCAAAAATTTGTTAATATTTGCAGCCCCCCTCTTCTCGTTTGAAACGGTAAATCCGGGGTCGCTTGTTGAAACCTTGATCGGTTTCTTCCTGCTGTCCTTCGTTTCGGGCTGCGTCTACATTGTGAACGATTATGCCGATCGCGAAGCGGATCGCAACCATCCGGTGAAGAAATACCGGCCCATGGCCTCGGGAGCACTCCCGCCTAAGCTGGCTGTCGTGTTCGGCATACTGCTGCTGATCGCTTCGCTGGCCGTCTCTTATCTGCTCAATCCGCTGTTTACCGCATTACTGCTGCTCTATTTTGCCATGAACGTAGCTTATTCCTTCCGGCTGAAACATGTTGTCATCATCGACATCATGATTATCGCGGCCGGGTTTGTGCTGCGCGCCATCGCAGGCGGGCTCGTCATTCACGTCCCGTTCACGCCCTGGTTCCTTTTATGTACCATGCTGCTATCGCTCTTCCTGGCGATCGGCAAGAGACGGCATGAGCTTCATCTGCTGCAGCATGACAAGGGCTCTCACCGCAAGGTCCTTGATCAATACTCGTTTGATCTGCTCGACCAGATGAGCAGCATCGTCACAACGGCAAACATCATCAGTTATTCGCTCTTTACCTTTACGTCAGGCAGGACCGTTCATCTTATGTGGACCATTCCGCTCGTCATCTACGGGATGTTCCGATATCTTTATCTGATTCATATCGAGAAAAAGGGCGGAGCCCCGGACCGGGTGCTCCTGGAGGACTCGCACATCCTGGTCACCGTGATCCTCTATGTCATCAGCGTTATCGGAATATTGATCTATTTTGAGTAATTAAAAAAACGGCAATTGAGGGAAATTTTATGAATCAGAAATTCGCTATTTTTGACATCGACAAAACGGTCATCCATACGGACTCCATGTTCCAATTTTTGAAGTACGGCATACGAAAACACCCTTCCACGACACCGGTCATCCTGAAAGTCGTGCTGCATTCCCTGCTCTACAAGCTCCGTCTCCTGGAAGCCGAAAAGGCAAAAAGCGCTTATTTTCATGCGATGCGCCATCTGGATGACGCCGACCTGAAGCATTTTTACGAAACGGAATTGAAGCCTGCCATCTTCCCGGATGCCCTGAAGGAAATGCAACTGAAGAAAAGCGAGGGCTATCATGTCCTGCTCGTAACCGCGTCCCCCGACGCTTACATGAGATACTTTGCGGAGCTGCCCTGCGTCGACGCGGTCATTGCCACCAAATTATCCGTTCGGGATGGGCGTTTCACGTCGATGATTGAAGGAAACAACTGCAAGGGGGAGGAGAAAGTGAACCGGATTCGGCAATACTTAAGCGAGCAGCGGCTGGCCATTGATTACGACACTTCCTGCGCGTACTCCGATTCCTTATCCGATCTGCCGATGTTTCGGCTTGTTAAGCACAAATATTTGATCAATCAAAAGTCCGCCCATGGATGCGAGGGATTAACATGGAACAAGTAAAAGCGCAGAGCGCCCCGCGCCACTTAGGCAAGCTGTTTATGATCCTGTCGGCTTTTTTGACGGCGACCGGCCAGCTGTTCTGGAAATGGGGACACGCCAATTTGGTGTATATGGGAATCGGATTTGTCTGTTACGGCCTGGGAGCCATCCTCATGATCAAATCGTTTTCCCTGGAGAAGCTGTCCGTCGCTTATCCCCTGATGTGCATCAGCTATATCGTGGCTTTGTTTTATGGGGAGTTCTTTCTGGATGAGCCGTTAACCTTGAAAAAGCTGGCCGCCGTGGCCCTGCTTGGAATCGGGGTGACATTAACCTCCTATGAAAAGTGACGTGTTGCCGTACTTGCTTCTGCTCCTAATGACCTTGCTGGGCTCGCTGGGCAGCGTATTCTTCAAAGGATATACCGCGGGCAAACG
This sequence comes from Paenibacillus sp. HGF5, assembly GCF_000204455.1. NCBI lineage: Bacteria > Bacillati > Bacillota > Bacilli > Caryophanales > Paenibacillaceae > Paenibacillus > Paenibacillus sp. HGF5. Next base: position 87,166 of record NZ_AEXS01000038.1, read on the forward strand.
GATCAAGCTGCTGCTGATCGGTTTTCTTAGCTACGGATTAGGTGCCTTGTTAAACATTTACCTGCTTGGGAAACTTCCGTATACGCTGGTGATGCCGGCCAATGCCCTTACGTTCCTGTGGGCGCTGCTATTTGCCAAACTGGTGTTCAAGGAAACCATCGGCATTCGAAAAATCGCCGGCGTTGCCTTTATCATATCCGGATTGCTGCTGCTGATCTGGTAAACGAATGCCGCCAGGCCGAATTTCAATACATATCACGGATAGATTGGTGGAACGAAAAACATGAATTTTTTCAGTTATTTATTTGGAAATCGAAAAGATAATTACACGGCGGTCGGGCTAAGCGTCTGCCTTGCCTTATGGTATGTGTTCATGAACCTTCCCTTTGTGACATACATCAAGGATCACGCAGCCGAATTGATGCCTCACAGTCCCTTCTACGGTGCGCCCTTTACGCTGAATCTATTTAACTTCGACCCCTCGATGGAGTATGGACCGGAAAATATTTCGATCATCCATCCGTTCATTAATTTTCTGACGAGTCCGCTAACAACGATGATCGGGAGCTCCAACCTCCCTTATCTTCTGATTCAATCCGTCTTGAACGCCTTTAGTGCAGCCTTGGTTTATTACATCGTTCGGCGAAGCGGAGCCGGCTGGCTGCTGTCCTTCGTAACGGCGGCTTTCTTCGGTATCAGCTCATATTCGCTGTTCACGGCATTCATTCCGGATTCATACGCGTATGCCCAATTCATGATCATTCTGTCGGCCGCTTATTTGCACTACAGCCGGTTGGAGGACCGGTATGCCGTCATGCCGAGTGCCTCCCTGGCCCTGATTAATTTCGGGATCACGTCCACGAATGTGGCAACGTTCGCGGGAGCGCTGCTGATCAGCCTGTTCGATCGACGCCGAATGGATACGTTCAAAAGGTTTATCATCATTATGCTGATTTTTCTGGGGATGGTGGTGATCGTCACCCTGCTTCAGCACTTGCTGTTCTCCGGTAGGTCATGGATCGCGAACGTGTTTTCAAGCGTGCAGAACGGTGCGCTCAGCTATGTTTCGCCCTTCTCATGGGAGCATCATTCCCGGGTCTTCTACATGCTGTTTGTAAGCCCGATCCTGTCGCCTGAGCTTGCCATGATCGATCCGGGAATCGCAGCGTTCGTGACAGATCTGGCCAAACCGTATCCGATCCATGTCCATATCGTCGGGATCGGGGTACTGCTCCTGGCTGTTCTGTCCTTCATCAAGGGCATCCGTTCCCGCGATACCTGGGCATTTTCCATCTATATTCTGTTTGCCATTCTGCTGCACATCATCGTGGGGTTCGGATTGGCCACATATGCTTACGATCTCTACCTCTACGCAGGACATTATCTGTTTGCGCTGTTCGTGCTTGCTGCTCTGTTCATTGCCAAAACGAAGAGCCTCCGGCTTCAACAAGTCCTCACCGGCGTCATGGCGCTGTTCCTGCTCATCACGCTGGTCAACAATATCGTGCTGCACGGTCAGTCTCTGGACTATATTCAGACGACCTATGACACGGTGTTCAAACATATCGAGAAATAAGACTGGTAAACATATCAAAAGACCCGTCCCCTGAAGCATGGCCGAATGCCATGCCTAAGAAGGACGGGTCTTTCCTGTAATTAAGTCTCCAAATGCTGCACGTTGTACAGTCTGGCATAGCTTCCATCCAGAGTCATCAGCTCGCCGTGCGTGCCCTGCTCCGTAATTCTTCCATTCTCCAGCACAACGATTTGATCGGCGTGCGTTATGGTCGAAAGACGATGGGCGACGATCAATGTGGTGCGGTTATTGGATAAGGATTGCAGCGCCTGCTGGATCAGATGCTCGGACTCCAAATCCAGCGCCGAGGTCGCCTCATCCAGCACCAGAATGTCCGGATCCTTGAGAAAGACGCGGGCGATCGCCAGTCTTTGCTTCTGACCTCCCGACAGCTTGACGCCGCGTTCGCCTACTTCCGTGTCATAGCCTTGCGGCAGCTGGGTAATGAAGTCATGGGCATTGGCGGCTTGGGCAGCGGCGACGATCGCAGCTTCATCCGCCTCCGGATTGCCGAACAGAATATTTTCACGGACGGTGCCGCTAAAGAGGAAGTTGTCCTGCAGGACCATGCCCACCGATCCGCGCAGGCTGTCCAGCGTCAAATCCCTGACATCGTGGCCGTTAATCTTCACAGCGCCCTGCTGCACATCGTAGAATCTCGGAATCAGTCCGATCAGGGACGATTTGCCGCCGCCGCTCATGCCGACGAACGCAATCGTCTGTCCCTGCTGAATGGTCAGGTTAATATCTTGAAGCACCCATCCCGCAGCGTCATTGTATTTGAAGGAAACACGGTCGAATTCGATCTGTCCCGCGGTCTTGAGCGTTTTGGCATTCGGACGGTCCACGATGTCATACGGCTCGTCCATAAGCTCCTTGACCCGCTCCAGCGACGCTGAGGCCTGCGTCAGCACCGTTGAAGAGTTAATCAGGCGGCGAAGAGGCGCATACAACCTGTCGAGATAACCGAAGAAGGCAACAAACGTGCCTAATGTCAGATCTCCCTGGATCACCCGGTAGCCCCCGTACCCGATAACCAGAATAGGCGCAATATCGGTCAGCGTGTTAATCACCGAGAAGGTCAGCGCATTCCAGCGCGTCTGGGCCATCGCTTTATTCAGGAAATTTCCGTTGATGCCTTCGAATTTCTTCTGGTCATAACGCTCCAGGGTAAAGCTTCGGATGACCGAGATCCCTTGAATCCGCTCATGCAGGTATGCCTGAATGCCCGCGAGAGCCTGCGACCGGTCTTTGGTCAAGCGCTTAAGCCGTTTATAGAGTAAGTTCACCGCTAGTCCGTAGAGAGGCAGAATCGAGATGGCAACCAGCGTCAAAACGGGATTCATGAAGAACATGACCACTAATACGAACAGCAGTGTGAACATATCCAGCCAGATGTTCATCATACCGACTTCCACCAGGTTTTTCGATTGCTCCACATCATTGATAAAACGCGATATTGCCTCGCCTACCTTGGTATTCTGGTAGTAACGAAGGGACAACCGCTGCAGATGCGCATACAGTCGGTTACGCATATCAAACAAAATACGGCTCGTAATGAACTGCGCAAAATACTGCCGCAGGTATTCCACCGGACCGCGAACGATGACAAACAGCACCAGCGTCCCTCCAAGAATCCACATCAGATCCTGGATTTTCTGCTCGATGCTCATCTGCTGATTGATCAGCAGATCATCCACGACATATTTCATGATCATGGGCAGCAATAACGGGATCGCGAATTTGATCATGCCGATGATGAGGGTGAGAATGATCCACTTCATATACGGCTTAACGAACGGATAATAGATTTTCCATGACTTCAAAGGTGAATCACAGCCCCTTTCTTCAGATTATAGAATGCACAACGTTTTCTGCGAAGGTGAACTCCTTCGATAATCGCAAGAAAAACGCCCTTCTAAACACTGTCTGCCTTCAGTAAAGGTACAACGATGGAGGTCTTTCTCAAGGGACATCCATCTTGTGACAGACGAAGAGCAGTTGACATTTGAGAGCTTCAATGCTTTATTAGTTCTAAACTCATGAAATGTATCATGTCTGCAGGAGGATTTAGTCATGACCAGAATTTTCGTGACGGAGGCGGTCATGCTGGCCATTTACGGTCAGCTGTTAGTACCACCCAAACCCGTCGAATACATCATTCCATATACCACGATTTTGGAATTATATGAGCTTCATACAACGGAGGAACATCTCATGAATAGCAGTGCTGATGACCAGCACGTCAAAATAAAGATCGGCGAATTGATATCGTATTTCGAAGAGCCGCTGAACAAAAAGAAAATCGAGCGGGCCCTCCAGGTTCCCTGGTCCAAAAGCCCGACCATTCCCGTTAGCGAAACCACTCGGGTCTCGGTCATGAACACCATGGACACCGCACCGTACGGAGAGTCCTTCGATCCCATTGAGACCGAACTGCTGCTGGCTTCCCAAAAAGCGGAGGCTCCCATATTGACGGATCAATACGAGTTGATTCAGCGCATCGTTGAAAGCGCTCTTCCCGTACAGGTCTATGATATCGACGATTTTGACTTTGCACTGGAGGTCCCGTTATCCGGGCAGCCGTAAGTATCCTGTGTACATGCTTACACAAGGCAAAAGGAGTCCCTTCCCCGGTTTGAATGGGGCAGGGACTCCTCATGTTGACCGAAAAAAATTCCCCGTGCGGGGAATTTAAAGCATGCACATCTGCCGCCACGAACGAGCCTCAGCTCTTCTTTTTTATCTTATCCAGCAAGCGGATCGTGATCGCATCCATAGCGGGCAATGCCTGGAAATCAAAATATTTAAGAGATACTTCCGTATTCGGAGACAAATGAATGGCGCTGTGCAGACCGGTTGCCGCGTAAACGCCGATTACATAATATACCTCATCTCCACCAAGCTGCTTCTTCATATACTCCGGACCTGATACAAGGTCCAAGAGTCGCATATCGTCCGCGGTCAGGCCGCTCTCTTCCCACAGCTCTCTGGAGGCTGTGTCTTCAAGAGCTTCGCCGGGCTTCAGGTTTCCGATCGGAAGTCCCCACTCGTCCCTGTTCTGACGTTTCAGGAGCAGAATCTCTCCGTTATCGTTCAGCACAAGCACCGCCGCTTTCACACGGACCACCGAACGTTTGCCGATATACTGGCGAATATCACGGTGATATACGCTCATCTTGGGAACCTCCTTTCCCTAGATGGCGCTGCAGTCTCTCATCAGGTTAATTTACTGCGCCCTCTTCTTCATAAATATACGAAATGTCATCCAAGGATTCCTCATATTTCACGCGTAGCGTATACCCTTTCAAATACCACAGATCCTGCTCTTCCATATAGAAAGTTACCTCTTCCGAACGCTCCGTCAGTCCCGCTTCCCTTGGCTCTTCTACCGAAATACCGAGCGAAAAGCCGGGATGGAGCCCGCCGCCTGAGCTATAGCGTGGAAAGAAGCGAACGAACGTGCCGGCTTGAAGGTCAAGTTCCTTCTTGTACCAACGTGCTGCCTGATCGCTGACTTGAATTTGCATGTGTCGTGCACCTCCTTAGACGTTATTTTATGTTGATCCCTATCTATTTGGCAGACCGGAGATCATAGGGACGGTATCCAAATTTAGCTGCAATATTATCATAACGCATACGCACGCTAGGATACAAATCATTTTGATAATTAAATAGTGACATAAGGTTCCGGCCTTCCTTCACTACAAGAATGACTCGCGAGGATCCAAAAAAATAAGTTTGACACATTCCAGTTCATGGTGATAAAATTCAGTCCATACGAGATCGATTTGAATAAAATGTAAAATGACGAAGAAAGGGTGAGTGACATGCTGAAATTGTTTGCGATGGATAAAGATCATCTGGATCATCATTCCCTACAATTCAATATGGATCGACTCCCCGCTGGTGCTGTCTCATCATCATCAAGCCTCGTTCGTTCGTTGTCGGAATGAATTAGAACGAAGCAGCTGACCTTTGCGCGGAAGTCATGATCACCGTGCGTATGATAAGTTCAAAATTAATGAAGCATATCGTCCGTCGTCGGATGATGTGCTTTTTTTGGTTTTTGTGGATGATATGATGCCAGAACGATATGAAAGGAAGGGATAATGTGTTTGCCGTACTTAAAAATTTAGGCTGGTTTTTCAAGCGTGAGAAAAAACGTTATTTGATCGGCCTGGCGCTGCTCATCTTTTGCGGATTGGTTGAGCTTCTGCCGCCGCTCCTGCTCGGAAACGCGATTGACGATATCGTCAGCAGTTCCATAACCTGGGCGTCCCTCGTCCAATACCTGCTCATGATTCTCGGCATTGTTGCTGTCGTTTATTGTGCCACGTACATATGGATGCACCGATTATTCGGAGGCGCAAACCTCGTGGAACGCCTTCTCCGTACCCGGTACATGAACCATTTGCTGCGGATGCTTCCTCCGTTTTTCGAGCGCAACCGTACCGGGGACCTGATGGCCAAAGCGACGAATGACCTTCGCTCCGTGGCTGCAACCGCCGGCTTCGGCATGCTCGTCATGACGGACTCCACCATCTACTTGATTGTCGTCCTGTTCGCCATGGGCTTCATCGTCAGCTGGAAGCTGACGCTGGCTGCGATTCTGCCGATGCCGATCATTGCCATTGGCATGGTGATCTACGGAAGAGCCATTCATAAGCGCTATACGCTGGCTCAAGATGCCTTCGGAGACATGAACGACCAGGTGCTGGAATCCGTAGCCGGCGTGCGCGTCATCCGCGCTTATGTGCAGGAACGCGCCGATCAGCAGCGCTTCCAGGATATTACGGATGACGTATATCGTAAAAATCTGGCGGTTGCCAAAGTGGATGCCTTATTCGAGCCGACCATCAATTTTTCCATCGGTCTCAGCTACGTCATCGGTTTGGCCTACGGGGTGTACCTCGTGTTCCAAAATCAAATCACGCTCGGAGATCTCGTATCGTTCAATATGTACCTCGGGATGATGATTTGGCCGATGTTTGCGATCGGGGAATTGATCAATATCATGCAGCGGGGTAACGCATCGCTGGATCGGGTCAACGAAACCTTGAAGACGCCGCCGGATGTTGCCGACGTCGCAGACCCCGTAGACGTGAAGGTTCCAGACACGATTCAATTTAAGGATGTCACCTTCCGTTACCCGACATCAACGATCGAAAATTTGCAAAATATCAGCTTTACGCTGCAAAAAGGGCAGACGCTGGGCGTTGTAGGACGCACGGGCAGCGGCAAATCGACGCTGCTGAAGCAGCTACTGCATGAATATCCTACCGGAACCGGGGATATCCTCATATCCGGCGTGCCGATGGAGAGGCTCGCGACCGATCAGCTCCACAGCTGGGTCGGGTATGTGCCGCAGGAGCAGATCCTGTTCTCCAAGACGGTGCGCCAGAACATCCAATTCGGCAAGAAGGATGCCAGCGACGAATTGATCATGGAGGCGATTACGACCGCTGCGTTTGACCGCGATCTGGTCACCCTGTCCGATGGTCTTGATACCATTGTCGGCGAAAAAGGCGTGGCGCTGTCCGGCGGGCAAAAACAGCGGGTATCCCTGGCCCGGGCTTTCATCGGCGACCCTGAAATCCTGATTCTGGACGATTCCTTGTCCGCGGTAGATGCCCGGACGGAAGCCAGAATCATCGATAATATCCGGAGCAAGCGCGCCGGTAAAACGACCCTGATCTCCACCCATCGCCTCTCGGCGGTCCAGCATGCCGATCTAATCGTTGTCTTGGAGGACGGCCGAATCACGGAGCAGGGAACCCATGACGAACTGCTGGAACTCGGCGGCTGGTACCGCGAGCAATTCGAACGCCAGCAGGTGGAAAACAATCTGACCTCGGAGGAGGTGTCTTAATTGACTCCAAGCGATACAACCATCTCGAATGAATCCGGAATTGCCAAACGGCTCTTCCGTTATGCCTTAACGGCTAAGGGCACCTTCATCACCGCCCTGATTCTGCTGGCCATCGGCGTTGCCGCCGAGCTGGCAGGACCCTTCATCGCGAAAACGATGATCGACGAGCATATCCTGGGCATCGAGCGTCCCTATTATGAGACGACGCAGGCTCAGGGTGCCGCATCCTATAATGGAACTTATTATAAACGTGAGGATCGCTTTCAGGAAAGTGAGACGCGAGGTCAGGAAGTGCGCCTCGTTCAGGCAGGCCGCAGCTTCTATTTCATTGATGAGCCGGTAACCCGAACCGAGGGAAACCGTTCCTTCCAGAATGGCGTATTGACGATTTCCTACGTCTCGGAAGAGCTGCAATACCCGGCCGTCAAATTAACCAAGGAACAGCTGTTTGAATTTTACAAACCCGAGCTGCCCAGCATTTATAAACTCGTCGGCCTGTTCCTGATCTGCCTTCTGATCTCCATGATAACGGTATTCGGCAGAACGTACTGGCTCCAATCGGCAGCCAATCGGGTCATCCAGAAGCTGCGTACCGATGTATATGCCCATATACAGCGCTTGCCCGTCAACTTCTTCGATAATCTGCCGGCTGGCAAAGTCGTTTCCCGGGTAACGAATGACACCGAAGCGGTTAAGGACCTGTTCGTTGCGGTTTTATCCAACTTCAGCTCCGGCGCCGTCTATATCACGGGTGTTTATGTCGCCCTGTTCCTTCTGGACGTCAGACTGGGCTTGATCAGTTTGTTTGTCATCCCGATGCTGATTGTATGGACCATCCTGTACCGTAAATTCGCAACCAAATACAATACGGTTATCCGCTCCCGTCTGAGCGAGATCAACGCCATTATCAATGAATCCATACAGGGTATGGCTATCATCCGTGTATTCCGCCGCCAAAAAGCGACCCAGGACGAGTTCGAGGCACTAAACGCGGATTACATGGCCCATCAGAACAAAATGCTGAATCTGAACTCCTTCACCACGCACAACCTGGTCAATGTGCTGCGTAACGTTTCCTTTGTGGTCGTGCTCTGGTATTTCGGTTCGGCATCGCTGAACGGTGCCGGGATCGTTTCGATCGGCGTGCTGTACGCCTTCGTCGATCTGCTCGGCCGCATGTTCCAGCCGATTACGGGCATGGTCAACCAGCTGGCCGCGCTCGATACCTCCATCGTCTCCGCCAAGCGGGTATTCGAGCTGATGGATGAAACGGGCGAAAAAGTAACGGACGGCTCCATGCCGCGATATTTGGGGAATGTGGAGTTTCAGGACGTATCGTTCGCTTACAAGAAGGACTACGTGCTGAAGAACATTTCGTTTGAAGCGAAGCAAGGACAGACGGTTGCGCTTGTCGGGCATACGGGCTCGGGCAAAAGCTCCATCATCAATCTGCTGTTCCGTTTCTACGACCCGCAAAAAGGCACCATCACGATTGACGGTCAGCCTGTCACCGATATTCCGAAGCAGTGGCTCCGCAAGCATATGGGAATCGTGCTTCAGGATCCGTACCTGTTCACCGGCACCATTGCATCCAACGTCAGCCTGGGCGATCCGGACATTACCCGGGAACAGGTAGAGCAGGCCCTTCGCGACGTAGGTGCAGATCGGCTCCTGGCCCATCTGCCGCAAGGCTTTGATGAGCCGGTGCTGGAGAAAGGCAGCACGCTTTCCGCCGGTCAGCGCCAGTTGATCTCGTTTGCCCGTGCATTGGCGTTCAACCCGGCCATACTGATCCTTGATGAGGCCACCGCTAACATCGATACGGAAACGGAAGCCTTGATCCAAGACGCGCTGGAGGTTCTGAAGCGTGGACGTACAACGTTTATCATCGCTCACCGCTTATCCACGATCCGCAGCGCCGATCAGATTCTGGTTCTTCACCGCGGAGAAATCGTGGAACAGGGTTCCCATGACGAATTGATGGCCTTGGGCGGAAGGTACTTTAAAATGTACCAGCTCCAGCAAGGAAGCTCGGCTTCGGTTCCAGAGAATAAGGAAACGGTGCTGGCCGCTTCCAACAGCAACTTGGCCGGAGGGCATTTATAGACCACGTAAGGCGAAGCTAACGCAGTCATATGAAGACAGACCGCGGTTAAATCGTAGTTTTTCTTGCGATATCCGGAAGGTCCAGGCTTGTAAGTTTATACTTTCTGACACTTTAAAAAGGCTGTCCCCTGTCGAATGTAACATTCGCTTGGGGACAGCCTTCTTTTTTACATCGTATTCTGCAGGTACATAACAAGAATTACTTTGCCGAATCAAGAGTACCGGCTGCTTTGACCGTGATTTTGGTGTACTTGGACGGCACGAGTACGTCATCGGACGATTTTGAGATGACTTGCGGGTACATTTTGTCCGGATCGGGTTGCACAACCTTGAAGTAGATTACGGCTTCGGTGTCGCTAACATAGTCGACCGAAGTAATTTTAATGCCATAACCCGGATTCGGCAGATCTTCCTTGGTTACCGTGACTTTATTCTGCGATTCGTCCACCTTGACGACGCTTGTGCTTACATCCGGTTCAGATTGGTCCGGCTTTTCGGGTATCATGTTCTTTTGATGCTCCTCAATGAATCGAATGGAATTGTATACGAGCTCTGCCGCTTCGATTCGCGATAAACTCTTCGTCGGATGGAACTTGTCGTTCGCGTCCAGCTTCGCGATTTTGGTTAACAGCAGGAATTGCACGGCCCCGCGGCTCTCCTCTTTCATCAGATCCTCGTCGGCCACATGCAAATACATCATGATCACGGGATAATTCCCGGTCTTCTGAATCGCTTCCGAGAGCAATGTCGCGAACCCTTCTCGCGTGATCGGCTCATTCCATTTCATGTCCGCGGATACCGACAATCCGTTCTGAGCCGCAATGTTCACGGCTTCGGCAAACCAAGCATCCTTCGGAACACTGTCGAACGAGCGGCCCGTAAAGTTCGGCTGCACCTCCAGGCCGGCTGCATTCACGACCATCTGCACTGCCTGAGCGGTCGTTATCGTCTTGGACGGAGCGAATTTGTCGGCGCTGATGCCCTGGATAATCCCTTTCGATTGCAGTTCCTTCACCATTTGCAATGGCTTCTCCTCTTGTATATCCGTAAAAGCAGAGGCGGCGCCGGCACCGAGCAATGACGAAGTGACAAGCATAGCGGTTAATAATTTGGTTGTTTTTTTCATAGTTACACCTCCTATTATTCCTGACGCAGAGGTGCTGGAATATGTTTCATCTGAAGCGCATTTTCTTCTACACGCTTTTTTCGCTATCCAGGCCCAGCTTTACGTACATCTCGCGGGAGTAACCCTGAAGCTTCTGCTCCAGCGCTTGGGCTTGGTCCTTAAATGCCGTCAGCTCCCGTATCATTCGGGAACGGCCGGCCGGGCTAAACGTCTCATGGATCCGTTCTTTGAAATAATCATGAACGATATAGTTTCGCTGCTTCCATACTTCTTTTAATTGAAGCGTCTCTTCCTCGGAGAACGGAAAGTAATGCTGGATCTCATGGACCAGCTGGCCCAGGGAGCTGCTTAGTTTCCGCTGATATAATTCGGTGAAATCTTCCTCTGAAGGCACATTTCCTTGAGAAAGCTTGATCAGCATCAACAAATTCGCGAGCTGCTGCTCAAGGGCCTGTGAATAATACACCGCTAATCCGAAATAGGCAAACAGCTCTTTGGAGTGGTCACTGTCCAGCAGTCGAGTTTGTTTCATGGTATCCTCCTCTAGTATTGGCTGTCTTTACCGTTTCTATTTGTGTATATTCCTATGGTAAAGGAAGACTCCTCCTACTTCAACCTACTTTTCGGATCATGGAGGCTGCATCCTTGCGGGAGGCCGTCCATAGATAAACAGCCAGTAAAATAAATCCGTAGATGAAGGAATAGGCGATTGTCAGGAGTTTGACGGCCGGTGACCGCTCGTCGGCATGCATGAACAGGTCCATCATGACGGAGACAGGCGGCAGCAAGTAAGGGATGACTCCCCAATAAGCATGATCGAACTGGACAATGGATTGACCGGCCAAGGAAACAATGATCACGATGAATAGTAACCCTGCCGCTCTTCCCTGGTTCTCCATGAAGCCGAACTGAAAGAATAAGGACAGCGAAATGCCCAGCAAGGACATTGCGGCATGTCCCACATAACCAAGTGCAAGCTCGTAGAATGTAATCGGCTTATCGAACATCCCGAACACGACGGGATAAAGGACAGCGAATGCACTGAATAGGATGGACAGAAGACTTACCGTGATATATTGGGCAGCATAAAATCGTAGGGCCTTGCCGCTGTGAACAATAAGGAGCATCGTTTGACGCCCTTGATCGTGATTGTGGAAATTCAACCCCAGCCAAGCTGAGCCGACAAACAGAAAGGCTGCCGTCACGGCATAACTGTCCATGATCGGGTTAGGCCGGTAGGAGTAGAGGAACACCACCGAGATCAGCATGAATGCAATCGGAGCGAAGTATCGATAAGATCTTGTGTAACTGGCAAGCAAGTAACGAATCAGGGATCCCATCATGCTCCCTCCCCCTCCATAGGCTTGCCCGAACCGGGGTGATCGGGCTCTTTCATCTCCCCGCGCCAAGGCTCAAGCCGTATCAGCGAACCGCCAGACTGCAAAATATCCAGCAGCATGTCGTCCGTTGCCTGCCGCGTAACCATCATCGATGCCGGGTTGCCTCTGGATATCCAATAGAGAAACCCGGGGCGGCGTTCAAGCTCCAGCATGTTGTCTGGCGAAACGCGCGTGAATTCCAGCTTCATCCGCTCTAAATGCGGACTCCTTTCAAGCAATCCGTCCCGCTCGATCCGCCCCTGCCGCAGCCGCGTCTCCCGGTCAGCCAGCGAAGCAATAAGCAGCGGCTCGTGAACGGACATCACGATAGCCGTTCCTTGTCTTTTGATCTCGGTCAGAATGCCGATCATCTCCATCTGGGAGGACTCGTCCAATCCCGAAAGCGGCTCATCCAGAA
>NZ_AEXS01000037.1:0-13891 GCF_000204455.1 Paenibacillus sp. HGF5
ATTTGAATTACGATTTTATTTACAACGAGTGGGAGCCCAACGATTGGCTGGAGACGAAGCTTCCTTATGCGCATCCGCAGGTCAAAGGCGGCATGTTCGCGCTCTGGAACGATGTGTCCGTAGAGAAAGGCGTATCCATGGCGGACTCCCATCAGCGGATCCTGCCTTCCATGCAAGTGCTGGCGGAAAAGCTGTGGAGAGGCAACCGCATCGATCGGAACTTCGCAAGCTTCCAGGCGGATGCCGCAAGGTACGTGGACCCGCCGGGTGTTCATCAGTCGCACAAGCTTCAAATCGACAATGAGCGGCATCTCGTGCTGGATTATACCTTCGACGAAGGCTTCGCGGACCGTTCGGGGAACGGCTTTGACGGCAACGCGGTGAATGCAGGCACAGAGAAGGGAATCTTCGGTCAAGCGTTGAGGCTAAACGGCGGGGCCAGCTACGTGGAAACGCCGCTTCGTACGCTTGGTTTCGGTTGGACGATGTCCATGTGGATCAAACCTGACGCTGACAACCCGCAAGGAGCTGTGCTGCTGGAATCTCCGGACGGACAGCTGAAATACAACATTGGGGGCAGCGGCAAAATCGCCATCACAAAAGAAAATTACGTCAGCGAATTCAAGTATAAGCTGCCGACCGATCGCTGGACCCATGTCATGATGATCGGCGACGACACGGGGACCTCCATCTTCATTAACGGCAGTGAATATACGGCTACTCTCAAAGACGGCTCCAAACTGGAAACATTCGTTCTTCCGGCAGCCAAAATCGGCAGCGAAACGAATGCTTTTAAAGGCTTGATTGACGAACTCATCGTAAGGAACACCTACTTGGATCTGCTTGGTAATTTGGCTTTGCATAAGCAAGCTGAATCCTCGCAACCGGAATCCTCATCCTACACGGCGGATAAAGCGGTGGACGGCAGAGGGGATACCAGATGGTCCAGCGAATGGGTGGACGATACCTGGTTCATGGTGGATCTAGGTGAAGTGAAGAACATTGATGCTGTATCTATTTTGTGGCAAACGGCTTATGGTTCGAAGTACCGCATTCTCGTGTCCGAGGACAAGGAGAACTGGACGAACGTTGTGAAAGACAACAACGGGGAGATTAACGGAAAGCCGGGACGAGTCGTGACTACCTTCCAGAGCACGCCAGCCAGATACGTGAAGTTCGAAGGCGTGTCCAGAGCTACTATGTTCGGCTATTCCTTTGAGGAATTTGAAGTGTACGGCGAGGAATATAAGCTCGGCAATCTACGGCCGATTATCGACCTGTTGACGGCTATCGAGGCCGACAAGCTTGTGGAGGACAATTACTCTCCTGAGGGCTGGGCCCAGCTTCAGAAAGCGATTGGGCAAGCGACCGCGGCTATTCAAACCGCCCAGCTGTCTCGTCCTGAGGCCGAACAGGCGTATGCAGGGCTGAGCATTGCGCGTGATCGTCTAACGATCGAAGACGTAATGGATCTGATCGAGCTTAATGTAAACGGAAGTATCGCATCCAACCTTTACCTCCCGCAGAAAGGGCAACTCGGTACGCGCATCGTCTGGAGCAGCTCAAAACCCGACTACCTGAATGCGAATGGGCAGTTGTTGAAACGTCCGTCAAGCGGGTCAGGCGACATGGAAGTCGTGCTGACCGCGACGATCAGCAAGGGAGCTGCATCCGCGGAGAAAACGTTCAAGATCAAAATCAAAGCGCTGCCTGGCTCCGGCGGCGGAGGATGGGTTCCGACTCCAGTAACTCCTGATCGGGAAGAAGGCCAAAACGGCGGTTCGAATACGGGAGGTGAAGATCCAGGCAATGGCAATGAGAACGGCAGCGGCAACGGCGGGGAGTCCGGCGGATCGACAACGGTTCGGCTGAACGATATTGCGAGCCATTGGGCAGAAGCGTCCATCAAACGGGCGGTTGAGCTTGGATTCGTAGCGGGCTACACCGACAAGACGTTCAAGCCGAATAAGACGGTCAGCAGAGACGAATTCGTCGTCATGCTCGTCAAAGCGTTGAAGCTGCAAGGTGCGAACAGTTCGCTGGACTTCGCGGACGCAAGTTCGATTCAAGCCTGGGCGAAGCCGTATATTGCGCAAGCCTTGGAATCCGGCCTGATCAGCGGCTATGCGGATGGGACCTTCCGACCGAAGGTTTCGATTAGTCGAGCAGAACTGGCAGCAATGATTGTTCGTGGCTTGGGTCTGAAGACTGCAAAAGGGCATGAGCTCTCTTATGCGGACGCGGATCAAATCCCGGCTTGGGCGAAGCCGTACGTGGCAGCAGCCCAGGAGGCGGGAGTGATGAACGGTCGAGAGGACAACCGGTTCGCGCCGGCCGCCTCGGCGACGAGAGCTGAAGCCGTGACCGTTATTCTGAATATGCTTGATGCGCTTGCGGAGTTGAAGGAACAGGAGTAGAACTAATTATGCTAGAAAGGGAGCGTGAGTTTAGGTGAAAACCAGACGAAGTTTGACTGCTTTGCTGCTTGTCCCGGTCATGCTGTTATCGTTAATATCGTCTGTGAATGCGGAGGAGGCGGGCAGAGAAAGCACCGGCTTTTATAATCTGGCCCAAGGGAAAACGTACACATGGTCGGAACAGCCGGAGGGCGCTTTCCCGGATGACGGGACGAAGCTGACGGACGGCAATGCCGCCGACCCCTCGCGTGACAGCGGCAACTGGGTGGGCCACCGCAACAAAAAATCCCGTTCGGTTGTGTTTGATCTAGGCGAGCAAAAGACGGTTCAGGAGGTGAGCGCGCGTTTCCTGCACGATTGGCCGAACAACGAAACGCTTGTGCCGCTCACCGTTTCGTTCTACGCGTCGGACGATGGGGTGAGCTGGGGCGTATTGTCTCATAATGCAACTCAGTTGTTATGGGGCGACCAGACCAACATCGAGACATTTGCTTGGGACGGCAGCCCTGAAACTGGAGCTGTCAAGCGTGGCGATTATACCGAAGGACTCGTATACGCTCGGTACGTGAAAGTGGTGTTCTCCATGCATCCGAGGGCATGGAGCATGATCGACGAGGTGACGATTACCGGTGCGGATGGCTTGATCGCCGGAGCGCAGCCGGTACAGCCTGAGCCTTACGCCCACCTGCAGCCTGGAGATGCTACTGGCGGGATTCAAAATCTGGGCTTGCTGTATAACGGACACTACGCGGACGGCACAGGAAATTGGACGAAGGACCGGGCTATCCCTAATATCAGCTATGTGAACGAGCAGGGAGAGCCTGTCGATTGGCTGTTCGATGGCGTGCTGTATCTGGGCTTGACATCGGATAACGGCAGAGGCTTCGGAGCGGCGGAAGCGGCCGGCAAAGCCAGAAAACAGGAATGGGAATGGTATTTGGATAAAACGTTTAACGCTGGCGGCGATATGAGCGCGCTGAACGAGGCGACGGTCGAGGCAGGCGTGAAGCTTGGCGAGCCCGACCATAAGACGAAGGTTGTTCTGATGATTCCAGAACCGGGCGAGTATCAGTCCGACTTCGGTAGCATTAACGGCGAGGATTTGAACTTCGATGTAGGTGCGGTCGGCGATGCCGCATCGCTGGATAACAGGGCCAAAGCGATTCAGTGGTGGGTCGATGAAGTGCAAGCCAGATGGACGGCTGCGGGCTACTCGAACCTGGAGCTCGTCGGCATGTATTGGCTGGAGGAACAAATCAGCACGCATGCGACCGGGCCGGAGATGGTCAAGAGAGCGAGCGACATCGTTCATAACGCAGGCCTGAAGCTGTTCTGGATTCCTCATTTTATGGCCTATAAGGCATTCATGTGGAAGGATGTCGGCATTGATGCCGTATCTCTGCAGCCGAACTATTTCTTCGAGAAACTGGACCCATCGCGTCTGGAGGATACAGCGGATATGGCGAAGCGGTACGGCATGTCGCTGGAGCTGGAATTCGACGACCGGATGATCAACGACGCCGTCTTCCGCGAGCGGTTCATCGAGTACTTGAACAGCGGCATGGATACCGGTCTGATGCAGCATGGATATAAAGCTTACTATCAAGGCAACAACGCTGTATACAACGCGGCGAAAAGCACAGACCCCGCTACCCGCGTGCTTTACGATTGGCTATACCAATTCTCTAAAGGCACTTATCAGAAGCAAGACGCTGCTCCGCCTGATGTTGTAGCGTTCATGAACGGGCAGCCGATCTCGGAGCATACGATCGTGCCTGATACGACACAGGCTGCCTTCACCTGGACCATTCCGGGAGATGGCGGGAGCGGGATCGTTAAAGTTACGGCCAAGTATGACGGCAAGCCTTATACGGAAGGAACTGTTATAGATCTGACGGGTAATCCGGGTAAGCATGTGTTGGAGCTGACGGTGGCTGCTGCCAAATCCAAGACGGTTAATTTCGTAATAGAAGCTCGTTTGGGCGCTGTAGGCCTATTGGCTCTTGTTGATAAGTACGCAGACAACAAGCAGCTTAGCAATGCCGATACGGTACGCGCTATGCGCAACGCCTTGATCATGTTGGAGCGTACGCAAGTGAGCGACCCTGAGCAAGCCAGGGACTATTTGCTGGCATTCAATGCGAAGCTGGAAGAAGCTAAAGGCCTTGAGTTCGTAACAGAAGGCGCTTATACGGCGCTGAAGGAAGGCGTGTATTACGAGGCTGGCAGCATCGCACAAGACAAAGAAGCAGAGGCATCCTCGACGGAGGCCGCAGGTCTGGAGCCTGCGAAGGCGCTCGACGGCGCACCGGCCACGCGTTGGGCGAGCGAAGTGCGCGATACGGCTTGGTTCCAGGTTGATCTGGACAGCCAGCAAACCTTCGATACGATCCGCATCGATTGGGAATATGCGCGCGCGGACCAATACCGTCTGAGCATCTCGGATGATAAGCAGACGTGGGAGCCTTTGAAAGTCGGCAACAATGGCGTGGTGAAAGCTGCCGACGGCAAGAACACCCTGGTATTCCCTGCGACGACGGCAAGATACATCAAGTTTGAAGGATTGAATCGGGCAACGTTTTACGGTTACTCCTTCTATGAATTCGGCGTGTACGATCTTGCCCCGCAGCAAGAGCTAAAGACGTTGGACGGCATACAAGCCGCTGTGGACGCTTCCACGAAAAACGTCACGATTGACGGTTTGGTCATGAACGGCAAGAAAGAACATGTGTATGTGAAAGTGCTTGACCCAAAAGGCAACATTCAATATACCGGTCAGACGGGCACTGAGGATGACGGAAGCTTCCGCATCACCCTTACGTTGACCGGAGAAGAGCAAGGGAAGTATACGGTCGAGCTGGAAACTGATGACATGATGACTCCCGAGCTGGTAACCTTCGAATACCGCAAGCCGCCTACGAGTGGTGGAGGCAATGGAGACAATGGAGGCAATGGTGGTGGCAGCGGTGGCGGCGAAGGAGGTAACGGTGGAGGCAGCGGCGGTGGCAGCGGTGGAGGCGGTCAGGCGCAAGATCCGTATACGTTGCAAGCGGACGGTTCAGTCAAAGCCGTGCTTGTCCCGACGATAAACGGCCAGCAAGCTGCCGCTGCGGTCGGGGCATCGGATCTGAATGCCGCCATTCAGAGGGCAGTGGCCGACAGCAAAGGCAATAAACATGTTCATGTTGAATTGAAGTCGTCGAACGCGGCTGGGAGCTATGCTTTGGAGCTTCCGGCGGCTAATCTGACGAACCAGTCTAATCTGATTCTGCATATCTCCACGCCGTACGCTCAGCTTGTTTTGACTGGCGACATGCTGGCAGGAGTCAAGGAGAATGCTGGAAAGCTGCTCGTAATCGTAAGCGATTATGCGGGCGAGTATCGCAGTAACGAAGCGGCCGGGCGGATCGGCAGCAGGCCAATCGTAGAAGTTGCATTGCAACTGGACGGTGAAGCTCTGTCTTGGAAAAATGCGAAGGCACCGATTTCGATTGCCATTCCGTATTCGCTTCAAGCGGGAGAGCAATCTGTTGATCTGCAAGCTTTCGAGCTGATGGGCGACAGCGCGGCGGCAATGAATGGCGCGTCTTATGACAAAGACAAGGATATGCTGCGATTCTCCATCGACCATGTCGGCGTCTATGCTATCGGCGGCAAGAATCCGGCAGCATTTACCGACCTTGGCAAGCATGAATGGGCGCGCGAGGCGATCGAGAAGCTGGCCGAAAGAGGCATCGTCAAAGGCACCTCGATCGAAAAGGGCACGTTCAACCCCGCAAATCAGGTAACGCGAGCTGATTTTATCTTGATGCTGGTGAACATGCTTGACCTGCGTGCCGAAAACGCCTCGACGTTCGCCGATGTGAAGCCGAATGATTATTACTACGATGCGGTGTCCATCTCCAAGCAATTGGGAATCGCTTCAGGAGTGAACGAAGTTAACTTCGCACCTCGTGATTCAATCACCCGCCAGGATGCTATGGTTATGCTGACCCGAGCGCTGCAAACGACGGGGGCAATAAAGCCGTCCGCATCCGGTGGGGCGCTTGAGGGCTTCCGTGATGTGAGCCAGATTGCGCCATATGCTGCGGACAGCGTGGCAACGATGTTCGAGTATGGGCTGGTTACGGGCTCTAACGGCTACATGAAGCCGAAGAGTACGACCAGCCGGGCTGAAGCGGCAACGTTCTTGTATCGCGTTCTTCAATTAATCGAGGAGCAGCAGTAGTAGACGGGGAACAATTGATTTAAGCACATTCCGATTAGCGCGGCAACGCGCCCGGGGTGTGCTTTTTCGAAGATACAGAATAAAACTTCGTAAACGGAGGGATGAACCGGTATGCCGCCCTTCGCGCATGGCCGACGCCGCTTCTTAGTGTCCAATGACACAAAAGCCTGCTTGGACGAAAACCAGCGCACATGCCTTTTGAAGATCCTTACACCCGGTTACGCTTCATCCATGTGGCTGCCCAGTCAACCAGCTGTCTTTGGCGGATCAACCTGACAAACGCGTCCCCTACCTGATGCACCGCGACACGGTGCTTCTGCTCGAATTCGGCGCCAAGCGGGACAAAATCCCGATCGTCAACCTCTTGCGTCGTATAGGTTACCCACCTACGCTCCTCGTCAATGATCATGGCGCTGCTTTCTTCCGTATACGTCTTTCCGGGATAATCGGCCCTGGTTTCTGCGAGATGGAGCGAGGTGTTTTTCTCATGCCCGACACCGATGAGCAGTACATAGCCATCCAGTTCGTACAGCTTGTCGAGAGGGGAGCCTTGGCCAAAAACATGACTTAAATCATGGCTTTCCGTCAAATACTCCGCATGCTTGCCGACGGCCGCGAAAGACCGCGCCGGATGGTCTGAGCGCCTTGCTCCCGGCCATGTGCGGAGCATCTCGGCAACAACGCCCATCCCGATCGCCGGAGTGATCGCCTTATCATAAGCGGGCCATTGCTCCCGGATAATCGGCCACCAAGCCTCTTCCGCATCCCAGTGAACGCCGGTCACCGGATCAAGATTTTTCCACGTTTGCGCCGGCACCATCACCGTCCCTTGCTCTCCAATGAGCGTGAGCAGTGCGCGGATGAACGTTTCCGCACCGCCTACAACATAGCCGAGGCTTTTCAAAGAAGTATGGACGATTAAGGTCTGTCCTGCTGACACCCCGCACCGTCCAAGCTGTTCGATAAGGTCTTGCTTCGTTAAAATCATTCTCGGCTGTTTTGCCTGCTCCTCCATGTGATCCCCTCCCGAAATGACAACATAAAAAAACAACCCCGCTGCATGAGCGGGGTTGTTGCTGGCTGCTCGCCAGAAAAGCATAGCCCTTATGTTGTAGAATAAAGTTCCTCCCCGAATTATACATAAAAGGTCTGAAAAGTACAAATAAGTCCTATGGAAACGTATTTGAACCAATATTGGGAAGAGTACAGGAACTGAATTAACAAAAATGGGCCGTCCCGTAAGGAGTGGCCCTTTTTTATATGAGGGGACAGAATGGGCAAGCTCTTCACACAGCCGGTTGAGAGGAGTATTCAACCGATCATTAAGCTGATGGATAATCCTCCATCCCAGCCCCTCATCGCCTGGGACCGAACCAAGCCCGTTGATCTCGATCTCCCGACGCTTAGCAAGAAGGACGCACTAAAATTATATCAGTTGACCAAGCATATTCTTTAACATTTAGCCGAAATTGATGTTGGATAGGCCGCTATTGATATCTATTTGAAATACAAAGAATGAATGATGAATTGACAGGTGAATAATTGCAACAGTCAGACCTTACATATTAGGTCTGACTGTTTTTTTCTGTGTAAAGCGAATAGCCGAAAAAGTTAATAATGAGCTTCTCGGAGATTGTCGTTGTTGATTATGAGGATGAGACGATATTGCTTAGCCATGACGGGCCGTTTCATGGGACGGCAGACTTAAGCTGATCATCAGTGAAGTAATATCGACCGAAGGCCCCATTATGCGGATCGGCAATACTCAGACCCCCGTTAAGTTCAGGCAGCATCCGGATGGCTATATGGCCAGTTGGTTAGCTGAGGCCCCGATGTCGAGACGCTCCCGTATACGGGCTGCATTAATAGAACGAGCTATAGTGATGGAAGCGGAGCAACTCTGCGTTACCCTACTATGAGACCATTGTGGCGTAATATGCCAAGGATGTGGAGAGAAGACAGGGCAAATAAGAAGTCTGATGGATGGAATCGGCCTGTGTTACTCGCCTATGACTCTTATCGATGGGGTAGTATTGACCGGGCTCAAGGTGTGACGACCATTCGCTTTGGAGTCTTGAAAACCCTTGTTGTACTTGAATCTTAAGTATATTCTTGAATAAGGGAGGTGGCCAGATGGAGAAGAAACGTTCCACCAAATATAACACACCAAAGGATTCACGTTTGCTTGAATCAGACAAAGAAATTCGTTTCGAGCTTCCTTACGAGACCGAATTTGAAAATTTATCTTATATCGGAGTCGTTTTATACGAAACATGGCATGTGCCCGGTCACCATCATGAACATTTTGAACTGTGTTATGTAGAAAGTGGGCAAGGGTGGTTTACGATAGACGGATCTTACTACACGGTTAGTCAGGGAGATCTTTTTATAACGAAACCAGGCGAAAGTCATCAGGGAGCTGCCGCTGGAGACTTGCCGTTTAGGTTGTATTACCTTGGCTTTAATCTCGAGCAGATGAGAAGCTTGGAAGTGGAATATTACAAAATCGGTTTTAATCGGGTGGAGAAGGACGAAAATGGTCTCATAAAAAGCATATTCGATAACATTTTTGATGAACTGCGCATGAAAATCTTTTTAAGTAAAACGATGGTACAAGGATTGTTTATCCAATTGCTTGTCTCCATAGTACGAATCTATAAGGCCTCATCGCAAGAAAGAAATCATGGAGCGAAAAAACTGCCTTCGGACATTATCGAAGTATTAAACTACTTGCATGCTGAAATTCGTGCCGATCTTACAATCAATGACCTTGCGCATCAGTTCCATATCAGTCGTTCACATCTGGCCCGGGAATTTAAAGAGCATTTGGGGGTAACCATCGGGGAGTATATTCGTTCACTCTGTTTGGACAAGGCGAAGCACTTGCTGCTTGAAACCGGCGAATCGGTAAGTTCCATCGCCGTGAAGCTGCATTTCACATCGATCCATACGTTCAGCATATTCTTTAAGCGGCACAGTGGAAAATCCCCCCTCGAGTTCCGAAATCACAATACCTCTCGTTGACCGGTCCATCCTGCGCAGTGCAAGACGCAGAAGAGAGTTTAATTGGTGAAAATGTTTAAATTTAAAGCAATTATTTAAAAATACATTCCGCAGTATCACAAGTATAATTACAGCAGATTCAAAAAAAGTTAGGATGAGGTGTTGACAGATGGTAAATCATCATGATGTACGTGTGAATTGTCTTCCATCGGAGCGGGATGTTGCTTTTTTTGACGAGAATGGTTATTGGATGTCTCCGGTCATCTTCTCGCAGGAAGAGCTTGCTCAGATTAAGGAACATCAAGACAAGATGTACAAAGGTGAATACGAGACGGGGAGAGAACCGGTATGCAATTGGTTGGAAGGTCAGAATAACCCGAAAGCGTTGCGGAAAACGGATAACTCTCATTGGTCCGACAGGACGCTTCGTCAGGTTGCGACCGACCCTACCATCGGAGCCATTGCCGCCAAACTGATGCATGCCGATGCGATTCGGCTGTTTCACGACCAACTGCTTTATAAACCGGGCAGAGGTAATGGTACAGAAACGGCTAATGTGGGCTGGCACCAAGATTATTCGTATTGGCAATGCTGTAAGGAGCCGTCGCTCATTACTGCGTGGGTGGCATTTACCGATGTGGACTTGTCCAATGGGTGTATGCAAATGGTGCCGCGAAGTCATAAATGGGGGCTTCTGAACGTGAGTGATTTCTTCGAGCAAAACATGGAGAAGCAGCAGGAAACGATGGATATTCCGGAAAATGAAAGCTTCACTACAGTTCCGATGGTGATGAAAGCCGGTCAGGTAAGCTTCCACCACGCGCTGACCATTCACGGCAGCGGACCTAACATAACCGAAGGCGCTCGCCGCTCGATGGCTGTACATTTGATGACGGGGAAGACGAGATACACCTACACTCCAAGAGGAGATGGCCATTTTAATGCGCAAATGATGGCAGGTAAAGATGGAGAGCTATTCGAAGGTGAAGCCTGGCCTGTGCTTTATGAGGCCAAGTTCTAATGAAGGTCGCGATATATAAGGCTTTGTGGGGCATGACCGGCAGTTGGGAAGAAAGCTTCAAGCAAATCGCTGAAGCGGGATACGATGGGGTTGAAGCTGGCCTTCCCGGCCCGCAGGATCAACAGCGATTTATGGATTTGCTGGAACAGTACCAGTTAAAGTTTATTGCTCAAATTTATACCCATGGTAATCATAGTGTTTCATTTGAAGAGCAGTTACTGCGAGCGAAACATTTTTCCCCAGTAAAAATTGTTTCGCACAGTGCGCAAGACTGCATGCCGTTCCGAGATCAGCTGCGGTTCTTTGGCAGAGCCGTAATGCTGGAAGCCGAGCTGGGTGTCCAGGTCGCTCACGAAACCCATCGAGGGCGGGCCATGTTCACACCCTGGAATACGGCTAGATTGCTGCAGCATTTTCCGCAATTAAAGCTTACAGCAGATTTCAGTCACTGGTGTGCTGTGTGTGAATCGCTTCTCGAAAACCAGGTGTACAATGTAAAGCTCGCGATCTCAAGGTCCGTCCATATTCATGCCCGTGTCGGCTATGCGCAAGGACCGCAAGTTCCGCATCCGGCCGCTCCCGAATACCAGCAGGAACTCTTAACTCATACCCGTTGGTGGCGCGAGATTTATCAACATCGTAGTAAAGAGGGAGCAGAGTGCTTGTCGGTTACGACCGAATTCGGCCCGCCAAATTATTTGCACACATTGCCTTTCAGCAATGAACCTGTGGCGAATTTATGGGAGGTGTGCGACTGGATGAGACAATTTATCGCTGCTGAGATTGCACGCGAATCCTTCAATGAGTAACGATCAGCCGACATCATGTTCAAGCGTATTCTCTATTACAACGAGAATGCGCTTTGTTTGTGCTTCCGTACCATAAGTAACTTTTGTTCAACTAATAGGCAGGATAGTCAAATATCCAGATGTGTTGATGGTATCCTTATCGACGATCCGACGATCCGACGATCATTACCTTACTGGCGGTCCAAACGATACAATTGATCCGCGTTAATTATGAGCTGACATTTTGTTCTAGCAAAATGTTAGTTGTTGGGAAGTAAGATATGAATGATATACCAATGCATAAGCAGTATATTATCATTTCATTAATCTTACTTACACCAGTCTTACTCGCAATTTGGCTTTTAGATCGAAGCCAACCACAACTCTTAATTGCACTTCTGTTGGCAATACCCTTTTTTTATCGTGGTTACATGGAGTGGAAGTATGTTAAAGAAACGAAACGACATAGAGTATCATTTATGTTGGCATTCACACTACTCTTTGAGGTAATAGTAGTGAATAATAAAAGTTATCCTCGGTCCCAGTTGTAGTCCTTAGTATTTCGTTGGTAATGGGGCGGGCTTACGCTTTTGGGTCTGGGAAAATTGATATTATCAATTACGATAAGCTAGATTTATGTATAAGCCATCCTTTTTTTCAAATTCTGAAATTCGATCGAGCCTGTTGATCTTGTTACCAATTATTACATACCTTATAATTTCATTATGTGACAATGCGTGCACAGTAAGAAAAAGAACAAATTCAAAAAGATAGGAAATCACCCATGAGAAAATTGCTAGTATGCACGTTAGCTATCATGCTAAGTTTAGCTGCGTTTAGCCCCGCTATTTACGCTTCTGAAGTCCAAGTATCCGTGGATGGGCGTGATGTACATTTCCCGGATGAGCACCCATATGTCGATCAGAGATCCAACCTTACGATGGTTCCACTTGCTTTTTTATCCGACAAGCTAGGAGCTGCTACGAAATGGGACTCAAAATTAAAACAAATCACGATCTCGCTTAACCGTGACACTGTTATTTTGGTGATTGGCGATCACCATGCACTGGTGAACGGTAAAAGAGTAGACTTTGAAGGGTCGGCAGTGCTCAAAAACGGCCGCACGATGGTTCCGTTGCGTTTTATAAGTGAAGCCCTGCATGCTAATGTGGAGTGGCAGCCCACGCGCAATCTGGTGAGCATTATGACCTCCGTGGCCAATGTTCCGAAAGGAACATGGATATGGGACAGTCACATCATCAAACAAGATCAAGAGAAAATTATAAGCTTCGCAAAAATGAAGGGTGTGACATCTATTTACCTTCAGGTGAATAGAGATATCGATCCAGCGATATATGAAGGTTTTATACGAAAAGCCAAAAGCGAAGGTATTCAAGTGGAAGCACTTGAGGGGCGTCCCGAATGGGTCTATAAGTCTAAGCAGGAGGATATTCGAAAATTCATCACGTGGGTTAAAACCTATAATTCCTTTGTTGGCCCGGAAGCAAGCTTTACAGGACTGCATTTCGATATTGAACCTTATGCGCTAAGCGAATGGACAAAGGACAACAAGGCGATTATTGAAAGCTGGATGGACAATTTGAGACTGATCGAGAAAGAAACCAGAGGGAGCGGCTTGAAAATTGCTATCGATGTTCCGTATTGGCTGAATACGATTAATGTTCCGGGGAAGGATTACAGTATGAGCGCATGGTTGCTCGAGAAGTTCGATTGCCTCGTCATAATGAATTATCGGAATCATGCATTAGGCAGCAATGGAATTGTGGAAAATGCGCAGACCATGCTGAGAGAAGCATCCACTCTGAAGAAGAAAGTGGTTGTTGCTGTAGAAACGGTCAAAAGCACAGAGGGTCCGCGGGTCTCATTCTATGCCATGAGCAATGAAGTGATGGAAAAGGAGCTTCAATCTGCCCATAATCAATTGGCTCGCTACGCAAGCTATGCCGGCTTTGCCGTTCACGATTTTAAAAGCTGGCAGGACATGAAATAAGCAGCTGGTGTTTATCTAATTGTCTGACGTTTAAGTCGAAGGGCATTAAAACGGCTTGCAGCTCGGGGAGAATCGAAGCGAATGTATTTCCACATCGCTTTTAACATACTTATGCTTGCCAGCTACTAGATAACGGTGCCCCCTGGATTTCTTCCAAGGTATGTTGGGTCATGAAAAAGCATCAGCCACACATATATATGCTTAGCTCCGTGGCGAAAGCCGGAGGGAACTTTACCGCATTTGCCATAGCTCATAGCACCCCCAAATAATGAAGCTAACGGAAAACATTTTATTCAATACAAGATAAGATGGCAGCCGTAAGCGAGATCGGCTGCCTTTCTTAAACTAACAGTCAGGATAGCGTAGCCCCTCACAAACGCTATAAAATGGACGTTTCGTTTTAACATTAGAAGCCGCTAATTT
>NZ_AEXS01000036.1:0-50250 GCF_000204455.1 Paenibacillus sp. HGF5
ATGGACGATACAGGAACCTTCTTCCCGCCCGTTTGTACGGATAATTGATCCGTTTCCAAGATGGTAAATTGTTTTCTGGCTATCACGATATCATAACCGGCATCGGTTTTCGTGACGCTTCGTATCCATAACTTTTCATTGCCAACCTGGATCGATTGATCAGACGGTGACGCAAGGGAGATGGGTTCTGCTACTTTCTGATATCCATCGAAGGTTTTAAGAACGATTTCAATCGTCTCTATTTGATCTGTAGGAAGGACGTCGTATTCCAGTTCAAATCCTGGGATACCCTTTTCGGCGTATCGATCCGACCGCATTCCCCAAAATTTCACTTCCGTGCCATTGACATAAAGCTTGGTTTTGCCAGGAAATCTGGGAAATCCCTCGTCCCCAAATTCGTAATGACCCTTCACGATGGTAGAAGTTGGTGAAGCCGTAATCGAGTCATAGTGGACAGTTCCCTGATCAACCGAAACGGATTTTGAAATATCCTCCTTAATCATACTTTTCATCGCTTGGTTCGCTTCAAACTTGAAGGAGACCGGATAAGCTGCCCTCTCCCCGTTATCCAGCCACTCACTGAAGGTAACGGTTAATGTTCTGGAAAATGGGCTGACCGGCTCGAATTTATACACGCCTTCGTACCGAGTCTCGTCTTTGCTATAATTGCCGCTTCCTTCTCTCGGACGGGAATCCGTCATGAAGCCTTGTATTCCACCAACGTTGTAACGAAAAGAACCGTTGTCGGAAAGCACGCTGCCGGCGGGTCGATCGATACTGTAATACATGAGAAAGGCGTTATCGTCCGCGATGACTCCATTAATGGTTATGACCGTACCGTCATCCAGCGTTTTGCTTTTGCCGACCGTTTGTCCATACCCTTGCTCCGTAACTTCAGAAAAGCTAAGTGAGTTCAGCTCGATTTTATCCAGCAGCTTGACGCCATAGTAAGCAAACGCAGGATATTGATAGGTACCGACAATCAGGAGCAGTGCCGCAGCTATGGATGCAGCCCATGCAAAAGCTCGATTCCGGTCCTTTTTCTTGGCGGGAACTAGCTCAAGCGCATGCCGCAGTCGCCCTTCAAGTTCTGGCGGGGCCTGTACGGAAATCAGGGTCTGCTGATGCTCCTGCAGCTTCTCCTCGATCGTTCTCATGGCGATCACCTCCGATCATGACTTTCAGTTTCAGTATGCCTTGCGAAATTCTTGATTTGATCGTGCCGATCGGTGCTCCGGTCATATCGGCTATGGTCTGATACGGCAAATCATGCACGTAGCGGAGCTCAATCGCTTCTCGCTGCCTTGGATTCAGATGAGATAGCAGCACTTGCATATCCATCTCAGACTCCGCATAGCGATAGGGATTATCATCGGTTAAAGTAATAAGAGCAGTTTCCTGATCGTCTCCCAGCGGAAGAAATCGTTTATTTTTTCGGAGTAGTGTTTTGCAGCGGTTGACTAGAATCGTTTTGCTCCAGCTATAAAAGGCTTCGCTCTTTTGCAATTGATCCAGCTTTTCATACAGCGTAACGATCATGTCTTCCATGGCATCCATCGCGTCATGCTCATTTCCCATGTAGCTGTAGGCTAGACGATAATAAGCGTCCTGGTCGGCTATGATCAGCTGTAATAGAGCTTCCTTATTTCCTCTTTTGGCTTGTTTCACAAGACGGCTTACTCGCATATTCTCCCCCTCTCTCATGAATAAGAGCTAGAAGCAATGATAAAAGTTCATTCCACACAAAAAAACTCCACACCATACACAGGGTAAACGTTTGCCTACCCCTGTGCGGGTGCGGAGACCAATGAATCCAAAGCAGAAACTAACCAAGCTCGAAGCTTAATGGAGCTTTGACGTATTCTGTTTTTGCGTTATTTTCAGTTTCTCCGGGGTAACGTCCTCGCCATTCGGGTCCACAACTTTCAGCGTAGACATGGTCGAGAGAACCTGCCCTCGGATGGCTTGCAAATATTCCTGACGAAGCTGCTGCTGTTCAGTGTATTCTTCTTGGCTCAGACCTTCGGTCTTCTGCTTGCGGCTCAGTTCATTAATTCTATGCAATGAAGGTATGGTCATGGTTATCTTTCATCCTTCCGTATAACAAGTTGTAACAGTCAGTTTACTGTAAATAACCTGCGGTTGCAACAAATCCAAGGAAAACCATGCCAAGATGCGAATGGATTTTCCATTCAAATCAAAAAAGCCGCCCATTTGGCGGCTCCTTAAGCTTTAGGCAAACCTATCGAAAATTGATGGGGAAAGCCCGGTAACCCCTTGAACATGAGAACACCCTCACTGACTAAAAACCAGATTCTGTACACGATATAAGAATAACTTACGAATTGACGTGACATTTCCAATATGCTGAAGACGACGTCCCCTGCTTTAACCAGATCACCAGAATGGTGCTGCTCTTGCAGTTCAGCGACCGATTGTAAGATAAGCGCATCCATTCGATCCTCTTCGCAGCCGATGACCCTGTCCTCTTCCCAGAATCGAAGAACATGATCCTGTCCTTCCAGCTCCAGCCATTCGGATTCGTACCGTTTCCTTGTATCCGAAGAAAGCGGGATTCCATCACCGTAGTTCTTGACAATATCGATGTAGGTCCCTCGCTCGATCCTTGATTGATAGACTGGAGTCTCGCCCTTATTCTGCTGCAAACTCGATTCTTTGAGAATTTGCGTCACGTTCACCACATGAATCGGGCGTTCCCGCTCCCTCAGCAAGTATAATGCAAAGCGAAGCCCGGTTTGATCATGAGCGTTATCCGCGCACCATATGACCACGGTCTTGCTCTCCGATATGGTTTTTAACATCTTAATCATGCGTTCGATTTGGTGGTCTTTGTTTATGATGTTGTAGAAGTAGGAATCTCTGTCATGTTCCATCAACCAGATTTCCCTTCGCTGCTGCCCTTCCGCTGTGCTTAAATCCCTGATAGGGCCGGTGGAAAAGCAGTCATTAAATGCTAATACGCGGGATTTCTCTCGTTTCCCCACTTGACTAAGCGCCACTTTTAATGAACCGGCATTCGAGAGACTGAAAATGATATGGACATGCGTTTGGAGATTCTCCTCCTGCAGCCGCTCATGGTGAACGATCTCTGCATGGTGTTCGATCAGCTTGCACAATCGCTCAGCATCCCTTTTCTCTTCATGTCCGACGTTCGTGGCATCCTGGACCGCTGTGTTCAGCAACCGACGGAGTAAAAGCCAATTCTCTCTTTCCCCAAACCCTTGCAATTTCTCGTATAGCTTATCGATAAGGATCCCTCCGAAGCGAAGTTCAACTGTTTCGTCACTCCTTGTTAGTCGAGCAGCTGCCGCGTTTGGAAGAAGCATCCAATACCGATTGGATCGTTTGCTCCTCCAAGTATTGATTCAACTGCCGTTCCGCACCGTCCATCACCTGTTTGACCAGACATACGCAAGCACCCGGCTTATCTTCGTTCCTGTCGCTAGGCTTCTCTTCGGTCAGCAATCGATGCTGCTGCGAATTGAGATTAGAGCATTCAAACAGCTGCTGCCTTCCTTCGATCACCTGGATCACTTCTAAAAATGTAATCTGCCGGGCCGGCTTTGCCAGCTCATAACCTCCGTTTACCCCCGGCACGGCACGCACGATGCCGTCCTGTCTCAGCTTGGACATGATTTTGGACAAATAGCTTTCCGAAACGCCTAGTGTCGCAGACAGCTCCTTGATTCCGATGTTGTGGTCACGCTCCGATTGAGCCAGATGAATTAAGGCGTGCAGAGCATAATCAACGCTTTTGGAAAACTGTATGGCGGTTTCCTCCTTTGGATTAATTTATTTACCATAGACCCATGATATCCATTATATTGATTCAGTTTCTTATTTGCAATGAATCCGCGAGGGTCAGAATAAACCATGGTGACCAGAATCAAACATGAAAAAGCCGCCAAAACGGCGGCTTCGCAAGCGCAATCTCATACGCTTCTATGAATCTCGGGTATTGTATATCAAGGTTGCGCCTCATATCCATCTAATAGGCATGTCTTGTTATTCGGACAAGCAGCCATTATTTTCGAGGATCGTATAATCCCGATGTGTTCTTGAACCATTCGAATATATGGGTTACGCAAACCTTGAGAACAGCGTAGCCGGGAACGGCCAACAGAATGCCAACCACGCCGAACAGATTACCGGCAGTCAGTATGACAAAGATAATCGTAATCGGATGAATCTTGAGCGTTTTGCCCATAATTTGCGGAGAGATGAATTTGCCCTCGATCAACTGCACGATCGTCCATACCGCCACCATCTTCAGCAGCATCACCGGAGAAGTGACCAGAGCCACAATCAACGCGGGCGTGATCGCAATGGCAGGCCCCAAATAAGGGACAACGCTGGTGAACGAGGCGATAATGGCAAGAATAAGCGCGTAATCCAGGCCGATAATCATGTACCCGATGTACAGCAGAATACCGATGCAGACACTGACAATAATCTGACCGCGGATGAACGAACTGATCTGATGATTGATATCTTGAAGCACATGCAGGATCCCCGAACGACTCTGGGTCGGCAGGAACGACAAGATTTTCTGAGGAAGCTTTTTCCCGTCTTTCAGCATATAGAACAGGACAAAAGGAACCGTAATGATCGACAACACAATCTCCGTAAACGCGCCAAGGAAACCGCCTACCTTGCTCCATGTCGAGTTCAGGATTTCGGTTGCTTTCTGCGTTATCGTGCCCCACCATTCCTGGGAGTTGATGTTCACGGCCTCCTGCAGCTGACTGTACAACTGGCTGCCGGTCAGCTCTTCAAACTGCTGCCTGACCTTCTCGCTGTACGTCGGGAAATTGTCAATCAGACTCATAATCTGGGTGCGGAGCACCGGAATGACCGCCAGCACCACAACCGTCAAAATTCCGGCAATCAACAGATATAATATCAGGATGGACCATCCGCGCTTGATTTTCCTTTTTTCCATCATATCCACCAAGGGATTCAGCAAATAATACAGGATTCCGGATAAAATGATCGGCAGCACGATCGTCTTGATCAGAACCGCGATCGGATGCAGCACAAACGAGATTTTGCTTAATACCATGACGTTTAAACCGACCAGCAACAGAACAAGCAAAAGCAGCACAAACTTATTGTTTAGAAAAAAGCGCTTGAACCGATCCGGCCAAATGCGAGGTTGCTCCATATATGTCCTCCCTTATTTAGGTTTATCGATTCCAGACACAAAACTTGCATCGATGCAAGCCACCCATGGCGTCGAGATCATCGAGCACAGCTTCGCTAACTCCATTCTTTTAACTATAATGTTTCTTCAGGGCACATGTCCAGTCAACCAAGGGCCAGCGTGAGGGTTCGCATCTATGGACGGTCATCTCATGATGGAACAAGCCTGCGTGTCATGAAGACACGCAGGCTTAAGCTGTACGAGCACGCTACACCCACGGTTTTATAAATACCGAGAAATGATGCGCACTAATTTTGCGGGCAGCTCATTCAGGTTGGTAATATCCAGAAACCTCTCGGCTCCATAAATCCGGCTAATGACATCCTTGTCTTGCCCGATGGCGGCCGCCAGAAATTTGACTCCTTTTCTTTCATAGTCGGATAAGGTCTGCTGCATGTCTTGAATGGCAAGGCTTCCGGTATAGTCCTCCATCGCCTTAGGCTGCCCGTCGCTGATGGTGATCAACAGCTTGGTCTGCTTCGGTGAAGCTGCCAGCCGTTCCGCCATGATCCTTAACGCCATACCATCCCGATTGTTGCTTCTCGCGCGGATTCCCATCAGCCTGAAGCGATCGCGAATATCCGGATGATCATAGTCGGCATAAGCGAAGATCGACATCTGCTCCAAGCGGGACACATCGGCCGTATCGCCGTAGATCAGAACAGGAATATGGAAAATCTGACAAAATTCATAGACCGCGATGACCGCACGCTTGGCTGCCTCCAATCTACCGAACGCAGCCATCGATGCGGATTCATCGACCCTCAGTCCGACCACAAGACCAGGGGATTCCGTCGGAGGACGTTTCTTGGCAAATAACCTGAAGTCCCGGTAGGCTACGCTGTCTGCCTGAAATTTTGATCCATAGTATTGGTTTTTGGCATACTCCGCGGTGATTTCGTGCTCCAAGAGCGGCAGCGTTTTTCTGGCGATTTCTCGTATAACCGGCATAAGCCCCTGACTTAACCGCCCATATTCCTCCTGTAGGTTCGGATCATAATCAGGGCGATGAACGATCAGCTTTACCGACCGATGAAGGGAATCGGACACGATTTCTCTGGAAATCCGATTCAGCTTTTTGCGGAAATCCCGTTCCTTCTGCTTCTCCTCTTCCGACATGGGCTCAGGATTAGCCTGGTGATAATTCGGCGTGCCCTCCTCGCCCGAATCCGTGCTCTCCATCTCCGCTGATTCATCCGATGAAACGGATGTGCTGCCTTCGCTCTCAGCGGATTTTTTTAATCGGATCCCTTCTTCCCCGGTTCGCTGATCCGGATTGGAGTCAACATCCATATCGATGTCCCAGGTTGAGATCTCCACGGCATCCCCTCTTCGTTTGCTTGGGGGTTCAACCGCAATTTCGTCCAGAAGCCCCAACAGGCCTTGGCCTTCCAGCGCATCTTCCAGCAGTTTGATTTCTTCCGGATCGGTCGTCATCTTGTAGATCACTTTGTGATAAAGGGATTCTCCTGCAGAAGCCCCCTGAGCCACGGCATCCGCCCAATAGAAATAGGAACGCATGCCGGCAACCCCCTTAATGGCATTGGCCCGGGCTGTTTTGTCCAACAGAATGATGACCCTTGCGAGGATGTCCAGCATTTCATCGTCCCCGCAGCCGATTTTGGCCTTTGCGCGCTCCATCATCATCTCCTTGGTAGGCAGATCCATTTTCTCCGAATGCTGTATCCTGTCTCGCAATGCTTCATTTAGCGGCCTGGATCCCGCATAACTGCGGTTGGCCGTGATCACCGCAATGAAATCCGGGTGCCTGTGCACGATACCCATCGGCAGATTCAGTGTGCCGCCAGGCTCCAGCGCGGAATTCAGCGCCATTAATACGGCAGCATCACGTATCACGTTCGGTTCCTGTATTTCCAGCAGATAGCCTTTCTGAAAGGCTCTGACGATCTCGGAAGCGTAAAATCGATATTCTACCTCCTTATTCTCTGCGGCATTCGCGGCCAGCTTCAATACATGCTTCATCTTGGCTGAAGCATGCTCCCGCGAAATTCCTAAAGCCTCCATTAGAATCTCCGTCGAGCATTGAAAGCCGTCACTTTCGTATAAGGCTTTCAAGGCGGCCTGATCGGCAGGTTCCAAGTGCTCCATTTGATCGGAAGTAATGACCGGTAAAATGGCTCCGATAATATCCGATTTATCCATATCGGCAAAACATGTGACTTTGGTGTAAGGGAGCCTGAAGTTCGCGGACAATGCTTTGGCGAGCTGCGTCTTTCCGGATCCGGCATCGCCCTCTAACAAAACATTGGCGATTTTCATCTCGCCCCGATCCCAATTCCGCTTAATTTCATTCGAGATTCGCCGTTCTTCCTCACTTACTTTATGCGTTAACGATTTTGTCCAGATAAGGCTCTTTTCTTCTTCGGTCAATGCTCTCCCGGGAGACAGCACGTAATATTCATTGTCATTCTGTTCTTGCATAACCTTTCGCCTCCAAGCTTTTCCCAGCGTGGAAGAACACTCTCGCTCCATTCCTCCGTTATCTGGGATGCCTCCTCTTTATTCGTACCCTAATTCTTTCAACGCTCTGGTTAATGTCCGCAGCCTTTCACCAATCATCTCGCCGTTATCGCTCAAAGCCCCGTTGAACAGCCTGATATCCTCATGGATCTGTTCATTGTCCGTGCATACGGCTACCGTCATGGCGCTTCCCTGCAGTCCGATCCGGTCGATCACGGGATTCTGCGGATCATAGAGTTGCTCGTATCGATAGGCTTCGCTAAAATGCGCCAGTGCGCTGCAAACGAGAATAGACAAATCCAGAATGCGATGAATCGGAAGCTCTAACGATTGTTCGGTTGCATGCCCGTCCGCATCTCTCCATACTCTCGCGGCAACATTTGCCTGGCCTTCCTCATTACCTTGAGACAGTCCGAGGGATAACGCCCTAACATCTGTGGCGCCGGCAAACCGCCCGTCTACCTCCCCGTAATTAGCCGATACAATGACAGGCTTATGATTCATAGAAGCGTGTATGTTCATCATTTCTCCTCTTTTCTCAAAAATGGATCTTACGCAAATAATTCAAGTGCATCGTTTGCCATAAGAACATATAAGCAATGACCAATGATCAATATAACAATAAACGTTTTTATTATTCATCTATTTATATAATAGACATATTTCATTTTGTTGTAAATACCTGGCTAGTAACGCCCAGCAAAGCGTAAAATTGTGAATTGCAACAAAAAAGAAAAGAAGCATCCCCTTGTTTAGGAGATACTTCTTCTGAATTAATTTGAATTAATGATGATCTGTTTCACCACAGCTCTCAATTTTCAGCTGCTTCGTTGCTGGAATGCGGAGATACCCCTATTATTTGCCTGCCAAGAATTCATCCAGCTGACGCTGTATCTCGGCGACATACTCGTCAATCCCAGCCGCCTTCAGCTTCTGGATGGCTTTGGGATACTCTGTCTCAAAATCGACAAATCCGGAACGGATCGCAGCTAGATCTTTGCCTGCGACTTCTTTCAAGGATGTCTCGATCAACTTAACCCTTTCGTTATTGAATCGGAATCCCAAGGATTCGGATCGAACAGCCTGATCATCCCAGCTCTTATATTGATCGATGGATTCCTGGGCCACGTTCGGCCCGAACAATTGGTAATTCTGGTTTCTAAACATCCATTCATAGAAGAATTCGCTCGGAGTGAGCTTATTGATTCTTCCGTCCACGATCTCGTAGTCCTTGCCTTCGACGCCATAGAGAGCAAACTGGTAATTTTCCTTGGATTTATAAATCCAGTTCACAAACTTCATGGCTCCTTCCGGATTCGGAGCATTGACTGGAATGCCCAGAACTTCCCCGCCTGTGGCGGTTACATAACGCGGCTTATCCTCGGCTAGCAGGTAGGTCTTAACCTCGGCATCCGGGGCATTGGCTTTGATGGCATCGACGATTTCCATTTCCTTGCCCAGAGATCCTTCCACCCATAAATATAGGCCGGTCTGCATGCGGGAGTCTCTCTCGTTGTACTTGATGGTCAAATCCTCTGTGTATAATCCTGCTTCATACATTCCCCGGTTAAATTTCGCCACTTCCTGGAATGCTTCCGTTTCATAATAGCTGTATGCTTTCTTGCTGTCTTCCCCGAATACAACCAAATCTTCGACGGCGATCCAGTTATATTGTTCATCGGTAAAGTATCGAGTCAACGGTTTAAAGATAATGTCGGCGGGACCTTTCATTTCAGGAAACTTCTCTTTCGCCTTGGTCGCGAATTCTTTTAAATCGTCGGGTGTCTTCACGTCGGTCATCCCCACGGCTTCCAGAATATCCTGGCGGACGGCAACCAGCTGGTACATGGCCGAGGACGGTGCATAGGCCGACGGAATGCCGTGAATTTTCCCATCGATGGTTGCGCCTTGAAGCTGTTCCATCGGCAAAACTTTCAACATATCCTGACCATATTCCTGGATTAAATCATCCAGAACCATGGCTTGTTTCTTGTTGACGATCGTGGAAAGATCCGGAAGACCATCCCAATATAAATCGATCGGTTCGTTTGCGGCCAGCATGATATCTTTCTGTTCCCAATACTGGGCCCACGGCACATATATGACTTCGACCTTTAGACCGAGATCGGCAGCCATTTTCTCTGCGAATTCATTGTTTAAAAATTCGTTCATGCGATCGCTTCGTTCCCCCGGATACAAAATCGTGACGGTTTCGAGCGCGGCTGCCCCCTCTTTTTTGCCGCTGCATCCTGCCATTACCGAAACGGATGCGATCAATAAAACCAACAAGATCAGCATTTTTTTTGCTTTCATGAAAGACCCTCCCTATGAAATGGTTAATCTATGTTAAAAGCCTGAATCGGCCAATAACCACGCAGGTGTCTATTCTTTTACCGCTCCGGCCATAATCCCGTGCACGAAGTATTTTTGAATGTAAGGATACAGGAAAATGATCGGACCGATCGTGATGACCGTAATGGCCATCTTCACGGTTTCGGCAGGCAATGTGATGTTGCCTGATGCCCCTGACGGAATTCGTCCGGAACTTATCGCATTGACGTTCGACAGAATGTTGTAGAGGAAATACTGCAGCGGAAACAAATCGCGTTCGTTAATGAAGATCAGCGCATGCCACCAATCATTCCAATATTGAAGCGCATACATTAAACCTACCGTCAGCAGTGCGGTTTTGCTTAACGGAAGGGCTATTTTCACATAGATCGTAAAATAATTGGCGCCGTCCATCTCGGCCGCTTCATATAAAGATGGAGAAATGCTTGCAAAGTACGTTCGCATCAGAAACATGTTCCATACGCTGAATATGGACGGCAGGATCAAAGCCAGAATGCTGTTCTTCAACCCGTAATAATTGACGCTGACCATGTACCACGGTATCAAGCCGGCCGAGAAGATGATCGTAAAGTTGCTAATGAAAGCGAGCACGTTGCGGTATTTCAGCTTTTTGATAGATAGGGAAAATGCAATCATGCTGGTAATCAACAGAGCCCCGAACGTCCCCACAGTGGTTACAAACAGGGTAACGCCGTAGGATTTGAGCAGTTTCATTCCACTATTAACAAAGATATATTTATATGTATCCAAGCTGGGGCTCAGAGGGATGATCGAATATCCGTTTCTCGCAACGGCCTGTTCCGAAGAAAAGGACACGCTTAACGTTAATACAAGAGGATACAGACAAACGAGTGCGAATAAGCCAATGAATGCATAGGCAAAGCCTATCACCAATTTATCGCCAAGCAATCTATTCTTTTCCATCATCAAAATAGACCCTCTCCGTCGTTTATTTTCTTAGCGGATTTGTTAGCAGCCGTAATCAGGATCAAGCCCATCAATGACTGGAATAGCCCGATGGCCGTCGAGTAAGAAAAGCCCAGCGTACGCATCGACTGATAAACGTAGGTATCGATGACCGTTACTTCTTCAGCCAGGACCGGGTTGTTGCCAACGATACCGTAAATCATCCCAAAGTCCCCGTAGAAGATTCGTCCGACACTCAGCAAGCTCAAAACGATGATCGTTGGCTTCAGCATGGGCACGGTCAAGTAAAGAATTTGCTGCAATTTGTTAGCGCCATCCACCTTGGCCGCTTCGTATAAGCTCCCGTCAAAATTGGACATCGCCGCCATGTAGACAATGGAACTGTAACCGCTCCATTTCCAGACGCTCGACAGAATGATGATCCACTTCCAATACTTTGGCTCCGAGTACCAGGAGATCGGCTCTGCACCGAAGAACTTCAAAATATGATTCGCCACGCCCACATCCGTGGAGAAGATTCCGTACAGAATCGCACCGACGACAACCCAAGATATGAAATAGGGAAAAAACATCATGCTTTGCGCGATCTTTTTGTAGGCTTTATGCCGGATTTCATTGATCAGAATGGCAATGCTAACAGGAATGATAATGCCTAAGATGAGACCAAAAAAGTTGATGTACAGCGTGTTATAGGTAACCTTCCATCCCATGCTGTTTTCCGAAAAAAAGTATTTGAAGTTGTCCAGACCCACAAATTTGCTGCCGAAGATGCCGTCGACCACATTGAAGTCGGTAAACGCCATCCATATCCCGGCAAACGGGATATAGGAGAACATGATCAGCACGATCAGCGCGGGTACGCACATGAGATACAGGATCCTGTGTTTTTTTATTTCATAGAGAAATCCCTTGACAGCCGAACTCATTCCATCACCCCTTTACATGTGATTAAACGACTATGCTGTAATGCCTTGCTGCAGCTTCATCTTTAGTTCATCCAGATCGATCACGGTACCGGTAATTCTCGCCTCTTCCGCGGCATAGGCCATCATATGGCTTTCAACGGACATGTCGATGGAGGATCTGCTGCTGAAGTCGGCATTCCCCAGATTCTCCAAGAAATCATTCATCAGACCGGTATCGCCGCCGTTATGTCCGCCGCTCACCGTTGCCGGCCGAATGACGGTTTGGTGTACGGGTTCTGCCATATTGGAGTTAAAGCGGGTGACTTCGATAATGTTCAAGTTATCGTCGCCTCGGATTTCCCCATGCTCGCACATGATTTTGAGCGTACGGTACATCTTGTTGGTGAATCCGCTTAAATTAAACGTTGCCGTTACCCCGTTTTTGAACTCGATCAGGGTGACTTGATGGTCGCATACATCATTGTCAAGCCGATATACGCAGCTTCCGTAAGGACTCGTTGCTAGCGCTTGGAGCAGTCCCTCTTCGCTCTGATCCGCCGAAATGACGGTAGCGGGCCATTGGCCCCTGATCGGCAAATAGGCTTTTCTTGCGTCGAATCGGCAGTTCGCGGCTGCCTTACAATCGAGGCATCGTTCCGCACTGCCTGCCGGTGCATTCTCCTCTTTGAAATACGTAAGGCTCCCATACGATGAGATACGTTTCGCCCCGCTGTCCACAAGCCAGGATAGAATATCCATGTCATGACAGGATTTCTGCATGATGATCGGGCTCGCCAGATCGCTTCTTCTCCAATTGCCTCTTACGAAGGAATGTGCCATATGGAAATTGCCGATGTTCTCGTTGTGCTGTATGGTCACGATTTTCCCGAGTTCATTGCTATCGATGATTTTCTTAATTTCCGCAAAGAAGTTCGTATATCTGAGCACATGGCATACAATCACCTTACGGCCTTTTTCATTAGCTTTCTCCTGAATTCTCATGCATTCTACCGGACTTGGTGAAATGGGCTTCTCAAGCAAAATATCATAGCCAAGATCAAGCGCCATCATCGTTTGCTCGTAATGGTCCTTGTCCATGGAAGAGATGATGACGGCATCGCAAATTTTCCCCATTGCATAAAACGCATCCACGGATGCAAATTGTTTCTCCAGCGGAATCTGAAACTCATCCGCCGCTGCCTTTCTTCTGCCGGCATCCGGCTCGATGACCGCCACAATTTCCTCGCTTTGGCAAGCGTGCCTTGAATAGATCATGCCTCTTTGTCCTGCACCAATTAATGCTAGTTTCAACTCCATAACCTCCAGCGAGCTCGTATTTGTCTAGATCGATTATTCTTGTCCCGGCATCTGGGGATCTTCCAGGGGATAATATCCTTCCGGATAATAGGTGTCCCATATATTCTTGAGCGAATCCTCGCGGGCGGCTTCGACTTGTATCGTACCCATCTCATAAAAACCATCCAGTTGCCGGTTCTGTATATTCAGCGTCAGTGAAGAACGGTCTTCGAAGCAGAGCGCTATGCCAAGCGAATAGGTTCCCGCCGCGATGTCCTGCAAGTGTACGATCTCGTTATGGACAAGGTCGCCGGTTAACCAGGAATGCGTGGCCGCGTGCAGCGGAAATTCATAGGACACGTCTTCCTGCTTTAGCTGCAGCCGCAGCTGAAATTCCCGATAGATTCTTGAGCTTCCCGAGTTTACGAACCAGAATCGCAGCGGCAGGCTCCCGCTGCCGGACACCGTTTCCGGGTAGGTTAGCCGACGTAAAGCAAGGTTGTAACCAAGCCCTAGGCTTACGTTGGACATCCCGGCATGCCAGCGAAAGGCCTCCCGTCTGATATGGGAACCGCCAGCTTCATCGGTCACATGGAGGAACACCGGGTAACTCTTCCATACCCGCTGCAAATGATGTTTGGCAAAGGCTTCGCAGCATTCGATCCAATTCTCCTCGCTGCACTTCACCAGCAAGCCAAAGCCGCGGCCGCGCTCCTTTAAATATTGAATCAGCGGTTCATTCTGCAAATCTGCAAGCAGTACCTGGGATCCAAAGGAATCGATATAGGCGTTCCATTCTTCCTTGCTGTTTGCCAAGGTCGAGATCAAAACGGCCGCAAGGCGTTGATCCGAATCCATCATACTGCCGACTTTTCGAATCAATGCCGCATAACATGCTTCGTGGTTATCCTTCGCCCATTCTGGCAGGTCCGGCGTCAGGAGAAGAACAGGATTCGTAATCGCTTTCAACACCTTGTCGATCCCTCCGAGCTTATACTCTCCTCGCGCAGGTTCTAGTTCCTTCCATGAAAAAGCCGCGTATTCGAATCGACCGTGGCTTGTATCGTACTCCTTGACCGACAAGGGCTTCGGCCTGATTTTGACGGTTTTGTATTTCTCGTAGCTCTCAAGCGAATATTTCCCCATCCTCTTCGCTCCTTTGTAAATGGCTGTCAACGGTTCCGCGGAACAACTCTATATCTGCGTCGGTTATATAAGGCATGCTGCCAATCCGGCTGATATCTTCCGTCAGCGCGATCATGCTTAACGTATTGAATCTGGCCCCGGTCCGCATATACTCAGCTGCCGCTCTTTGCAGCGAGGTCGGATATTCGCCTGTGTTCAACGCCGGATCAGCATTCCGGTCTCCAAAGACTTCATAGCGCAGCATGCCGTCCCCTTCATCGGTGGGATAATTATAAAACTGCCGTTGAACGTGGACGATATTGCTTTTTTCATTGTCCAAAACGAGCGAGAGCCTGGTATCATAAAGCCAGCTTGAACTCCAGAAGCCTCTGATGGGCAATTCCGGAAAATATCGATCATAGAACTCGATGGCCATCGCCATGGAATTCCTCAGCCTGTCCGGCGTGTACCCGGGCCCGGAAGGAATGTGAAGCGCCAACAGGGTATCCCCTTTTTGAAGCACGGTATCCCAGTCCTTCTTTAAGATCGGTGTCGTTTCTCTTTCGACGAATCCCATGGGATTGATCCGATTCGCTATAATGAATTCGGCATTCTCCTGCCATTCCGATGTGAAGCGGCCTTGCGAATCATAAACATCGTTGATTCCGTTCTGCTGTCCATCGCTGCGGAAATCCTCTCCGGGATGGCGAAGGGCAAGCACTTCCTGCGTATTCCTATGGCGGAACATGGTGAAGGAATCCTCGAATCGGTACGGAATAAAATAGAAGCGGTCCAACAGAAAGATGGAGCAGGTATAGAAATTCATCACCCACGGGAAATCATGAACCTTGGCATCGCCCTGCAGTGCCAATTTTTCCATTTGCAGCTTCAGCGGTTGATGCGGAATGTCCTCATAATAGGTTAGGGGTACGGAACGCTTCTCCAGCATCTTCATGGAGGGCACCACGCAGGCGAGCAGCAACAAAAACGAATATAATTCGCCGTACTTCTTCATGCATGCGGGTGTCATATTGGTATAATGGGCTTCATCACAGCGATTGCGCGCCGAGCACAGATCCTCCACCAAAAATTTGGTGAAATGAAACAATACGGCGTCTTCCTCTATCGCTAAAATCCCCTGTTCAATCCATTGCCGAGTCTCCTCGGGAGTCTGATATCGCTCAAAGATTCCATTCAAGAAGCCCCTTGGTATGAGATAGGGCTCGCCATCCGGTAGATAGCGATCATATTTAGCTTCCAATCCATCAGGCAGATAATCAAAATCACAGATCGCTGTTACTTCTTTATAATTCATCGGCCTTTCCATTAGCCTGCCTCCCCCTTTCGACGAATAGCTTACCCATCGGGTAAAAGCCGTCTTGATATCCCGTGATTGCCAGCTGGATATTCCCGATTTCCTTCACGCCGGTTTCGATGCCAATTTCCAGCATATACTCGCCCGCCGGCATATCGTTAGGAAGCGAAAACCTTTCTATCCAAGCAATATCCTCATCCGGGAGCCATTCCCTGATGTCTTCACTGCTATGAAGCGTATACGATCGACATTGGCCGGTTAACCTCACCGCCAGCGGATAACGATGATAAATCGGAGCGACGCCGACATTAGCCCACAACGCTTCGATGTTTAGCTCTCCGCCAACGTCCGCTATCGAATCGTACGCGAATTTCCTTAATTCGAAGCGGTAGCCCATCTTGTTAATCCAAGCCTTGACCTTCTCTCTCCAGGGTTCCGGCACTACCGTCCCTTTGTTGTTAAAGGATGAAATATGCCACTTGAGCGTTTCCTGTATGATATAGTCGATATCCCAGCCCTGCAGATACCAGTCATTCATATGCCAGCATGCTTCGAACAGGATCGGCGCTTTCTCCCAGGCATCGCCCATCTCAAAATTTTGAATATTTTGCGGATAGAAATCGGTCATATGCGACCATTGATCGCCATGAAAGCCGCCCATATCCCCCAAACAATCCACGCGAAATCCGACTTTGGCTTTGCGTTCATTTATGATCCGGATCGACAGCGGATCATGCAGCAGTGCCTGGAGAGGCGTTATTTTAAAACCGTCCAAGTAAGCATCCGTTATCTGCTTAATCGCGTCAGTCGTCAGAAATTCGGTTCCGCCGCCTTCCCCCCAGGCTCCGACTATGGTCAAATCGACCGAGCTGATAAGCGGATGGCCGTCAAAGCGGGCGGCAAACGCCTTGATGAAATCAGACCAATGCTCGGCATAGGGTGTAGTCAGAGGGTCTACTCTCCAGAACGGAAACTCGGGCTCCTCCGGATATTCGGCCCGGAACCAAGACGGGATATCATCCTCTTCGCTTAATGCGTACGGCGAACAGCGCACCACGGCAGTACAGCCTAATGATTTGGCGTAATCCAGCTTTTCCTCCAGTACGCTCCAGTCGTAACTCCCTTTATCCGTTTCGATGTCACGCCAACGAACGCTGCAGAAAAATACTTTGCTGTCCGGATGATTGTACGTCCTGCTGTCTTCCGCAAACTTATACTTGCGCTGCGCTTCCCCCCG
Organism: Paenibacillus sp. HGF5; assembly: GCF_000204455.1. Classification (NCBI taxonomy): domain Bacteria; kingdom Bacillati; phylum Bacillota; class Bacilli; order Caryophanales; family Paenibacillaceae; genus Paenibacillus; species Paenibacillus sp. HGF5. Next base: position 16,863 of record NZ_AEXS01000036.1, read on the forward strand.
GTTATCAACAATCCGTTCCGGATCTCCCATCAAGCCCGGCGCCGTGGTAAAGCCGATGCCCGGATTGGTCAACATTTCATCCGATATCATTGGGTAAACCGTTACTCTCTTGTTCATATCCCAACTCCCCCATGCACTAAACAGAACCCTCTGTTTGTTACGTTATTTGTTACGTTATTTCTGTTTCATTACACAATTTGTTTAGTGATTTCATGTTATATCATTCGCATGTTATCTGGCAATATCAATTTTGAAATACTACGAAATTTCTAGTGACAACGCGTGGAATATACATGTCACTCTTGATTTTGATTAAGGAGGAATGTAAAATGAAGTAACGTAACGATATTACGCAACAAACAACGTAACGAAGTCTATAATAAAAGCAAATCATTGTTTACAATGTAACATTCCTATAAACTCTAAAATGGCGATTATTAGTAACTTAAAAGGAGAATGTGTTTATACATGAGTACGATTCGGGATGTTGCTAAACTTGCAAATGTATCCACAGCCACCGTGTCCAGAGTGTTAAACAATGATACGAAGTATAAAATCACGGACGAAACCCGGGAAAGGGTTTGGCAAGCCGTTACGCAGCTCAACTATAAAATCGCATCAGGGCCCAAGCGCAAGGTTTCTGCTCAGGATCCGGCCGAAAGCAAATCGCATATCAAAATCGGATGCGTCTTAAGCGTCACCAAGGATAAATACAACGATCCCTACTTCATGTCGATCTTATCCGGCGTGGAAGAACGCTTGCTTGGTGCCGGTTACAACATGTCCTTTATCCGGACGGGAATTGAATTGAACGACAGCAAGATCCTGTTTAATACATTTAGCGAACCGATTACCGGCCTCATTCTCATGGAATCGCTCGATCATGAGACCTACGAATATATTCGCAAGCAGGTCCCGTACATCGTAGGTATCGATACGGAACGCGGGGATATCGACAATGTCGGCTACGATCATTACAATGTCGCTTCGATGGCCGTCAGCCATCTCATTGAAAAAGGCCATACCCGAATCGGATATATCGGGGGAAGCGGATTATCGAGCAATCTCAAAGACAGCCGCCGTTATCGGGGCTACTACGCAACCATGCATGCTGCCGGATTGTCGGTCAATCCCGATTGGGTGATTGATTGCATGTGGGATGAGGCGGTCTGCATCGAAAAAATCAATCATCTATGTACAACCCGAAATTTCCCGACTGCCTTCTTTGCCGGCAGCGATTTAATGGCTATGGCCGCCCTCAACGGCCTGTATAACAACGGTATTTCCGTTCCTGACGAAGTAGCGGTTATTGGGCTATCCAACATTGAGGTATCCAAGTATTCCAATCCGCCGCTGTCTACGATCGATGTGCCGATGAAAGAAATCGGCATGGTAGCTGTCGATAACTTAATCGACCGAATCAACGGAAACAAGCTGCTGCCCAAAAAGGTGATTTTGCCTACCCGCTTGGTGGCACGCAGCTCAACTTAAACGGCTTAATCACGAATTGTTAATTGCCTGCTCGGAAAGGAGGTGAAGGATTCGATTTTTTGAGAGTAAAAGAACAATTCTGTGAGGAGGTTTGACATGAAAGCACGGGGTATCCATTGGAAGCAGCCGTTTGCCCTAATTACCATGACGGCCATTCTACTTGCCTTATTCCCTTTTCCCCGCCTTACTTGGTCTGCAGAAGCTGCCTCTGCCTCTATCGTTGTTGACGGCGATCCGAGCGACTGGGAGGGCATTCCGGCCCTATCCACGAATACGGGAACGGCTCAAATCTTAAAGGCTTCCCATGACGACAAGAATCTCTATCTGCTTGTTCAAGGCTCCGGCATTAGCACTACGATGGGAAGCTTCTGGTTGAATACGGACGGGAATGCTTCTACCGGATATCAAGCTTTTGGCTGGGGCACGACAGGCGTTGAGTGGCTTCTCGAGAACCAATCCTTATACCGCTACTCAGGCAATGGAAGCAGTTGGAGCTGGAATTTCTCATCGTCTCTGACTTCTTCTCAATACGTACGTTCCTCATCTGTGATTGAAGCAGCGATCCCTCTTTCTACGCTTGGACTTGGCGCAGGCAGCAGCGTGAGCATCGGCTATCTGGATAACAATTCGGATATGCACCGCCTGCCGGCACAGAACCAGCCGCTTCCGGTCTATACCTTACAAGCACATGATCCGGGAGGCCAAATGATCGAATTCTATCCAACCGAGCTGAATGATCCGCTGAATAACCCGTTTAAAGGCTGGGCTCCATCCGCAAAATCTACCAATTACCCTCAACCTCACCGACTGGTATATGCCGGCGTGACTTGGAAGGAGTTTGAGCCGACGAAGGGCAATTATGATTTCAGCGCGATTGAAGCCTCCAATCATTTCGACTATTGGAAAAGCCGCGGCGTCAAGGTAATCCTTCGCTTTATTCTGGACAGTCCTTCCGGCGTGGCTCACCGGGATATCCCGGATTGGCTGTACAACGACATGGCAAGCCTGGGACAATCGCCGGGCAAGGCCTATCGCGACGATACTGGAGGCATGGGAGCCGGCAACAACACGGGCTTCTCTCCTAATTACAGTTCCGACTATCTGATCGCCAGGCACAAACTTGCAATCGAGGCGATTGCGGACCATTACGACTCCCCGGATAGCCCGATCGCTTTTGTGCAAATCGGTTCGCTCGGACATTGGGCGGAATTCCATACCTGGCCTTATGTCGGACCGAACGGGGAAAGCAACTATACGGGGGCATTCCCTCCGAACAGCATATCCAACCAATATATCCAGCATTATATCGATGCCTTTGCCGATCAGGAGGATTACACGCAGCTATTGATTAGACGCAGCGTAGAGCTGGCCAAGAATAACAACAAGGGTTTGATTCTGGGAATGTACAATGACGTCTTCGGCGATCAGCCGAGCTTCGATTCCGATTGGGGCTGGTATACAGGCACCCAGAACGGATATTGGGATGACATCGGCCAGCAGCAACCCGCACATGCAAACTTTTGGGATACGCGCGTCTCCGGCGGCGAATTCTATGGCGGTGCTTATGGCATGAATGCTGCGCTTACGTCAGGCAGCGGCTTCAATGAGACCCTTCGGCAAACCGAGCTCAGCAAGCCAAGCTGGCTGGGACCGAATTCTCCGGCTTCCCTGGCGGTGGGGAATCCATTGCAAGGCAACATCGATACGCTCAAGAAACGAATGGGTTATCACTTTGTCGTGAACAAGGCTGGATACCCGCAAGAAAATAGCGGAAGCACGCTCGAGGTATCCGTCACGGTGGAGAATAAGGGGGTTCAACACTTCCCGTTCAATTGGCCTCTTGAAATCCAGCTGCGCAGCGGCGGCCAGATCGTGGCACGCCAAACCACATCGGCGGACTTAACGACCTGGAGAACAGGGCAGCACACGGTCACAGGCTCTCTTCCTACGAATACACTGCCGAGCGGTACTTATGAATTAGCCATAGCGATTCTCGATCCATCGACGAACCAGCCGGCCGTTGATTTCGCTAACACAAACCGGCTTTCAGACGGAGCATATAAGATCGGTTCATGGACCAAATAGCATGATAACCGGATTTCAACTATCATAATAAAAAGAGCAGCAGATGGCCGCGTATCATTCACGGCAACTCTGCTGCTCTTACTTCATTTAAAGGCTATAGATCATGAACGCCAGGTTCTTACTCATGATTCCAGATGAAATGCTGCTTCAAGCTCGCGGATCCGTTCATCATCGATGTGGATAACATCGCCTAACGTTCTTGCCGACAAAATGGACTTCGCGCTGTACTCCGCAACTTCCAATCGGTCAAAAGCGTTGAGCAGGCTTTGACCGGCAACGATTACGCAGTTATTGTTCACAATGGCAATCGGCGTATTGGCTTTAAACAGCGAAGCGGTACGCTCAGGCTCATTATACACCGCATGAAAGGGGAGCTTCGGCGTTCCGCGAAGCAATATATAGCTTTCCGGAATCGTCCTCGAATCGAAGGCCGTGTCGGTGACCGCAAATGCCATAATGTTGGGAGGATGCGCGATGATGACCGAATGGACATGCGGCTGCGTGTTATAGATCGCTTCATGGAGGAAAACGGATTTGCTCGGCTGTTTGCCCGCTTCCGACTTGCCGTTCTCGATGCGGACGAGGTCCTCCGGTTCCAGATGATTGCGGTCTTTGCCATATGGCGTGATGACAAAATCGTTTCCTTGCAATCGATGGGAGAAGGTGCCCTGCGTGCTCGTGAACAATCCCTGTTTATACGCGCGTTTCATCAATCCGCACAAATCGCGGCGCAGCTCTTTTTCTTCCGACGTGCAGGAATCGCGGATGAACGTATCCATCTGCAGCGTGCTTTTGTTGCGCACGGTTTCGTAATCCTCATCGGTAAGCAGGACCGGTTTACCGATTCGACGCGCCTCAATCTCTAGGCGTGCACAGAAGTCGAGGGTTTCGAACCGACGAAACGCTTGAAAAAGATCCTCTCCCCCGACCACGACCCCGTGATTCTCCAGCATAACGGTGTCGATCCCTTGCTTGAAGACGGCTGCAATGTTCTCCCCGAGCTGCTCGCTTCCGGGAAGCGCATAAGGCGCGATTCCGATCTCGCCGCAGATTTGCCTTTCGTTCGGAAGCAGCCTTGTATCCGGAATGCGCCTTACAATGCTGAACGATACCAGTGCAGGCGGATGGGCATGAATGATCGACTTCAAATCCGGGCGGGCTTGATAGATGAGCCGGTGAAAGGGAAATTCGCTGGAAGGCTTGTGAATTCCCTCTACCCTGCCGTCCTCCTTCACGCATACCATATCCGATCGGTTAAGCGACCCTTTGTCCACTCCCGCTGGCGTAATCCATATATCCCCGTTATGGTCCCTGATCGACAAATTGCCTCCCGACGTGGTTGTCATCCCATGGTTGTAAATGCGATTGATAAAGAGAAGAAGCTGATCTGCCGGATGCACAAATTCCTGATTCATTCCTGCCACCGCCCTATCCGAATGTTTTTGTTTAGTTTTGTTTGTTTTTATTATACTGTTTTTTCTGTCGATTTTCGAGGAGAAATGTGGCAAAAACAATAACAATAGCCTTAAATAATATTGATGATGATCCTGAACCGGAACGTAAAAAAACAGGGATGATATCATCCCTGTTATCCCGTTTTGGCATAGTGGATCTTCACTTTAAGACCTAGGTATTACGGCCTTCCAGATCCCCTTCAAGCTCCAAATAGCGATCACGCAACATTCCCAATTCATCCTCCGACGCGTTCCAATAATTCCGTTGATGACTCTCCAGCAGAGTTTCCAGCATACTGTGATATGCAGAACGGTTATTGTCCCGCATTTGCTTGCTGCGCTGTTCGTCCGCAACATATTCCTTGTGAACCGAAGAGAAGATCCAGGAATCCACCTGGTTCGTTGTCGCTGCCAGACCAAGCAAATTTTCCGTTCGGTCGGCTATGTTCTGTGCACCGTGATAGTCATGCTTCAGCAATCCGTCCATCCACTTGGGATTAAGCAAGCGGGTTCGAACGCCTCGCTGAATCGATTTGCGTACTTCTTCCGTTAATGCCTGCTCGCGCGTGGTATCGGTGATATACATTTCCGCCCGACTGCCCTTAACGATTTCTACCGATTTCGCCAACCCTCCGAAAAATTCGTAATAATGGTCCAAATCCGTAATTTCGTGCTCATGATTGCTCCGAATTTGCGAAACGATATCCACGGCCGCCAAGTTGGCCTTATACAGCTCAAGCATTTCCTTGCCTCTGTAGTTGGAGCTATATACATGCTTCAGGCTGCTCATAAATGATGCGCCTATTTGGCTTTCCTCTTCCCACTGTTTGGTCTCGATCAGCTTGGTTATGGACGTTCCATATTCTCCTTCGGCAGGACCGTAAATGCGGGCGCACGCCAAATCCCAAGCCTCGTCGTGCCCGGCGCCGGCATTGCGCAGCTGTCGGTACAGCAGCTCCGAGTGCTGTTTGAACCCATTTTGATCCATCGGCTCATCCAGCTCGGATACTTCTTTAAAAATGCGATGAAGCATGAATAGCTGTTCCGGAAACATATCGCGGAAAAATCCGCAGATATGCACGACGACATTGATTCGCGGTCGGTTCAGTTCGGAAAGTGGAATGATTTCATATCCCATATGCATGGAATGTCCCCGTTCTTTGATCCTGACGCCCAGATAAGCCAGAATCTGGCCTAACGTCTCTCCCTGGGTTCGCGAAGTTTCCAGCCCCCACATCACGAGTGCCGTCGTTTCAGGATATTTTTGATAGGCCTCGTAGTACAGCTTCAAGGTATTCTCGGCAATTTTCAACCCGGTCGCAGCTGCCGTCCGGCTTGGAATGGATCGCGGATCGAACTGAACCAGGTTATTTCCGGACGGCAAAACCTCCGGATTACGAACGCTGTCCCCGGCTAGGCTAACCGGCAAATACGCCCCATCCAGCGCCCGCAGCAGGTTCTTAAGCTCCATATCCGCTTTGGTGGAGTGATATGCCGTTAACCCGTGATTCCAGATGTCGTTCCAGCGTGCCTTCATTTCATCCGGCAACTGTGGAGGCTCAGGGATGGTTTCATTATGAATGAAGGATAACACGGCATTTCCTACACACTCATCCAGCAGTTGCAGTCTTTCAATGTCCCGGTTTTCCAGCAGGCTGTCATAATCCCAAGCCATGGATGTTGCAAATACTCTTTGCAGCGATCCAAGCATGCCCTGCTCATGGCTCAAAATCATTTTCATATGCCCTGCCGCTTCTTCATGGTTGTAGCCCTCGCCGACGACATGCAAACCGTTCGGGATCACGGATCTTCGAATCCGATACAGCTCGATTTCGAGCTCTTCCAAATCGTCCGTTTCCATAGAAAGCGATGCCGCCTGGTCCCATATCCTCTTCTTTATGTCGGGAACACGCGTTGGATTCAGCCGTTCCGTTTCCCGGTACTCGTGCAGCATCGCTTCAAGCCCGGCATATTCACCATATAATCCGCTTGTCGCGAAGGGCGGGGATTGGTAACCGATCAAGGCAGCATGCGACCTTCGCTTCGCGATCATTGCCTCGGACGGATTTCCAACGTAATACATATAGAAATGCGGAAGATCTTGGATCAGGGCATCCGGCAAACAATCACCGGACATTCCGCTCTCTTTCCCCTCCAGAAACTCAAGGGTTCCGTGGGTTCCTACATGCAGGATGGCATCCGCCTTAAATTCGTCCCGAATGTATTGATAGAATGCCAGATATTGATGGTGCGGAAGAAGGCTCTTGTCATGGTAAGCAGCCTCGGGATGCTCGTGAACGCCCCGGCTGGGCTGGACCCCGATAAACAGGTTATCATTGAGCAAGCCGGGGATTTTGAATGCTCCCTCCTCCGTCGTCATGATATCGCCAGGCGCCTCTCCCCACTCCTGAATAAGCTCATCCTTGCGATTGGCAAACACTTTATTTTTTTGCTCATAAGCCTTATTGTCGTACGTTGGAAGCTCAACGGACCAACGCTCGTCCGTCCAGACTCCGGAATTGACCAATCCTTCCCGAAGGAAGCGTTCCCTTAATTCAGCTCCGGTAAAAACCTCTGTCGTGTAGCCGTGATCTTTCATCGCTGTCGCGATTCGGGATATGGATTCGAACGTATCCAGAAACGATGCCTGAAATAAATGCCCCTCTCCGGGAGGATAGTTATAGCCGATGATGGCGATACGCTTTTCCGACGGCAGCTTGGTTCGAAGGTCCAAATACCGCCGAACCCTGCTGATCAATCGCTGCGCCCGCTCCTCAATGATCCGCAGTTCCTTCGTATGAAGCTGCATTTCCTCATCGTATTCACGTCCGGATAAGGCGGCAATCGGAAGCATGTCGATGCTCCCGTCGAGTTCGGGCAGCATCATTTGGACCAAAAATTCGGACGGCGATAAACCTTGCAACGATCCTTCCCATTCTTCCCGTTCCCTTCGCGTTAAGAAGAACGGATGGAACATCGGCGCTTCAACTTCCTTTAATAAGGATAGGATCTCATCGCTTTTCCCTCCGGTTGGCCCCGCGCCGAGCCGGAACGGAACAAAATTTACGATCAGATCGATCTTCCCGCCCTGGGAGCCTCCTTGCATCAGCAAACTTCGCAGCCTTTGTGGATCGACGCGTACCAAGGAAGTGAGTGCGATGGGTAGGACATTCGCAAATTTCCGAAGGTCTTGAATGATACCGCCTACGATTTCACCGGTATGAAGCGGATAGCTGTACCCCATAAATAGCACGGCTACCGTCGGCAAATGGGTCCGAACGGGCGTCAAGCTCTGATAAGCCTTTAAAGATTCATACGGTCGCTTCAATAACGGGTCGTATATACCCAACGTCTCTAGAACAGAAGGCGGTTCCACCGGCGGCCAATCCGTTATTTGGCCAAATGTTGTAGCGATATAGCCCAGCATATGCTCCAAATTGTCGATACTTGAATGTCTCCAGTAATCAAGTAAGGTTCGATAATGCTCTAGATCTTGATTTATATCAATCCGAGCGGAAGAAGCCGACGGATCCCCCCGTTGACCGCTGCCGGCAATATCTTCATAACGCAGCGAGCCCAATCGGAACAAATCTTGAATCCCATCCGCATTCCCTCCTAAAATCACCTGCTGCGCCTCAAGACCTTCACAAAGATCATGAATGCGGGAAAGGGTTTGAGCCGGCGTACCGTGCGGATCATGAATAATAAACTCCGCTTCCTTTACCTTTGCTTTCAGCCGCTTCCATTCTTCATCCGACAAAGTTCCTTCTAGATTAAACACGGATAACGCTAGACGACTGCGAAAAGATGCGTCCCATTTCTTGTATAGCTGCGACAAATCCCTCATCGCTGCATGCGATGTCGTCAGAACGGCGATTTTCACTCTTGTCGCCTCCCCTCTATAATCATGTGATTGGTCATTTCATGGTGGTGCGGACAGCCCGCGCAATACCTTCGACATCTACGCGGTCAAGTAATCTGTACTCAGCGCCTAAAGCGTCAGCCAGTTCCCTCGAACGTCCCAATTTGACAAATCCCTGCTCCGTATCTAACACCAGGGAACGAATCCCGGCAGCGCGGATCAGCTTAGCCGCTTCCAGACATTCGTTCCAAATGTCAGCATACACGGTTAATCCGATGGAGCTTTCATTGGCACGGCCATCCGTTACGATGATCATGACCGGGAGCGTATCGTTATTTCTGCGTTTCTCCGAATGAAGCACCTTGTACGCTTGGGCAAGCCCGTCTGCCAGAGGCGTCTTTCCCCCTGTGGGAATGCTCCGAAGCTGCTTAGACGCGGCTTCGATGCTGCGCGTCACCGGAAGGATCAGCTCGGCTTCGTTGTTTCTGAAGGCGATCATACCGATTCGGTCTCTTTTCTCATAAGCATCCTGCAGCAGTGACAGAATAGCGCCTTTGACGGCGGTCATTCGCTTTCGAGCCGCCATAGACCCGCTGGCGTCAACGACGAACAGCAAGGTTGCCCCTACCCGGTTCTCTCTTTTCTTTTGACGCAAATCATCCAACTCAATGGCAAATGCCACCTCGTCTTTTTTTGTTCTGATTGCTTGATAGGGAGCCGCTGCGCGGATCGTGGCATCCAAAGCCACGTCGGTTCGCAGGTTCCTGCCCGGGTACATATACCCCATAGCTCTCCCTTTCTTCTGGTTGGCCCGAGATTTATTTCGTTTTCCCGATCCCTCGTGTTCAATCTTGCGCTTCCCCTCGAGCTGCAACGGCTTCATTGTAAACGTTTCGTCTGGCAGCAGCACCCGTTCCTCCAAACCTTCTGATACGTGCTGTCGATCATCCGCATGCTGCTCTACCGTACGGCTGGCCACATCTTGTTTATCAGAAGAAGCGTTGCCCGGATGATGGGGATTCCGTTTCGGTTCGTGACTTTTCTGTGGAGGCATTGGAGAGGAGCGGGCATGATCCTCAAGCGAATGTTCCGGCTGTTTACTGTTATTCTGTTCAGGTGAGCCGCTGCTATAAGCACGGGGCTTCTCCATTACATGTGTCATTCTGTGGGGAAGCACAAATTCAGCTATCTCCCGGATGTCGGCGGCGGTAACCGCGGAACGCCCATCCCAAGCCGCGGCAGCTTTGGCCCCTTCAATCAGACTGAGATCGCCCCTGGAGCTGCTGATTCCCGCTTCTCTGGCGATGGAGGCTGACAATTGAATCATGTCCGCGCTCACCTGAACTTGGGGAAGTGCTTGTGCGGAGGCTTCGACGCGAAGACGCAGCGTTTCGTCCTGTGGCCGATATCGGTTCCGGAATGCGAACGGATCATGCTCAAACTGCAGATTGCGCTGAATAATTTCTGCTCTTGCTATGGAATCGTGAATATCGTCCAACGTAACGCAGTAACCAAAATGGTCCAGAAGGGGAGGCGATACCCGGCCTTCATTGGGATCCATTGCTGCAAGCAGCATAAAACGGCTACTCCGAACCATGGATATTCCCTCTCTTTGCACAGAGATCGAGCCCGTAGACAGCGTGCTGACGATCTCCTTCAAGATCGCTTCAGACAGTAGATTCATATGGTCTACAAGCAGGAGCTGTCCATCGGCTTCTTCCAGCAATCCCGGAGCAAGCGCTAGCTTACCGCTTTTCATGGCGGCTGCCAAATCCAAAGCGCCGAGCAGCCGGTCAGCCGTAACGTTGACGGGAACGGATAGGATTCGGCGCGGCTTGACCAAAGAAGAGGCCGCATGCAGCAGGACGCTTTTACCTGACCCGGGATGGCCGTTAACAAGTATGCCTCCGATCGCTGGATTGACAAGATAGAGCAGCACCGCTCGTTTGGCCTTCTCTTGGCCCAGAATGGCACTGAATGGATACACCGGGGCAGCGCTCTTCCTTTCTTCCGTTATCATGACGGTACCCATTCTACTGAAGTCAGTATCGTCTGTAATCGCTGCTCAATGCCGCCGGTATCTTCAAACGGCTGCCGTCTCATGCGATGAGGCAAAACCAAGTGCGCCGCTTCTTGCATATGATCTAGGCTTACAGTTTCCTTCCCTTGCCAGGCAGCCAGGGCAACCGCCGTTTTGATGAGGGTGATATCGGAACGGTGTCCCTCCACCTCCAGTGCAATGCCGATTTTCGCTGCCAGCTCAAGCATATCGTCCGAGATGGGGATATGGCCCAGACGGTCTCGCGCCTGCAGAATCTGGTTCAATACTTTCTTCTGCTCCGTCTCATATCGCGCAGCAAATGAAGCAGGGTCCCGTTCATATTCCAATCGTCTGCGGATGACAAGCGTGCGCTCTTGAACGTCCCTTTCCCCGCCGATCTCCACCGACAGCGCAAACCGGTCCAATAGCTGCGGTCGCAGGTCCCCTTCTTCGGGGTTCATCGTCCCTACCAAAAGGAACCGTGACGGATGGGAATAGGAAATGCCTTCTCTCTCAACGGTATTAACCCCCATCGCAGCCGCATCCAGAAGCACATCCACGATATGATCATCTAACAGATTAATCTCATCGACGTATAAGATATGGCCGTGAGCCGCAGCCAGCAATCCGGGTTCGAATTTCTTTTCTCCTTTCTTGATTGCATGCTCGATGTCTAAAGCACCGACAACCCGGTCTTCCGTCGCACTAACCGGCAAATTAACAACGTTCAGATCAGGCACAAGCCCCGATAAGGCACGAACTGTCGTTGATTTCGCCGTTCCTTTTTCCCCTCGTATCAGAACGCCCCCGAGCTTCGGATTCACGACATTCAGAATGAGAGCCAACTTCATTCGGGATTGACCGACAATGGCTGTAAAAGGATATTGATGATCTATATGTTCCAATGCGTTCGACTCCTTATTTCTTGATTAAACCGGTAATCCGGCAAATCGGCTTGTCGCGAACCGGATCGGTTTCCACGGAAGCTTCAACACCAAACACCCTGCCCAGCAGATCCGGCGTCAAAACCTCGGATGGTGAGCCATAGCCTTCCACCTTCCCTGATTTCATCGCCAGGATATAGTCGGAATAGATTGAAGCGTGGTTAATATCATGCAGAACCATGATAACGGTCATATTTAATTGTTGATTCAATCCCCGAACCAGCTCCAAAACCTCCAGCTGATGGGCAATGTCCAGGTATGTGGTCGGTTCGTCCAGGAGCAGCACGCCGGGCTGCTGAGCCAGAGCCATAGCAATCCACGCTCTCTGTCTTTCCCCGCCAGACAGCGTATGCAGAAGTCTATCCTCATAAGGCGTAAGAGCGGTTGCCTCTAATGCCCATTCCGTGATCTCGCGGTCCTTGACGCTGACATGATTCCAGTAAGGCTGATGAGGCGTTCTTCCATATCCGACCAATTCCTTCACCGTGATTTCTATGGACTCTTGCGATTGGGCCATATAGGACAGCTGCCGGGCCACGTCCTTCCCGTTTAAATCGGATAACGGCTTGCTGTCAAGCAGAACCTGTCCTCCTGCGGGCTTTAACTGGCGCGCAAGCGCTTTAAGCAACGTGCTCTTCCCGCAGCCGTTCGGACCGATAATGCTGTACACGGATCCTTTCTCGAAGGAGATACCCAGATGTTGAATCACAAACTTATCCTGGTATTTCAGCGAAAGATCGCGAGTCTCCAAACGTGTCATGCTTTCCTCCTCCTTAACAGATAAAGGAAAAAGGGTGCTCCCAATACCCCCATGATGATTCCGACCGGAAGCTCAATCGGTGTAAACATCATTCTAGCCAGCGTGTCGCAGAACGTCAGAACGGCAGCGCCCAGCAATGCAGAGGACGGAATGAGAATCCGGTAATCTCCGCCAACAAGCAGCTTGGCGATGTGGGGAACGATCAGACCGACGAACCCCAGCAAACCCGCGATGCTGACGGCGCTGGCTGCGAGCAGCGTGGCGATTGCGGTTATCATTAAACGGGACAGCTCAACCCGCGTCCCCAAATTCCGTGCATTGACGTCACCCAGCATCATAATATTCATCTGCTTGGAGTAGATCATCGCCAGAAGAAGACCGATAAGCGAGTAAGGCAGTATGGTCGAGAGATCCGGCCAGCTTTTCGCTGCAAGCCCGCCGACCATGAAGATTAAAGCGCCATGCACGCGGTCGCTGTAAAAGGTAAGCATCGCCGATATCCCGGACCCCAAGAATGCGGAGACAGCGACGCCGGACAGAACGATCCGCAGAGGGCTAACGCCATCCTTCCAAGACAAAAGATAGATAATGAACGCGGCGAGAGTCGCTCCGAGAAATGCTGCGGGCGTCAGTAAGTAATCATATTGCGGTACAACCACCAGCAGGAAAATCCCGAATAGTCCGGCGCCGCTGGAGACTCCGATAATGTGGGGGTCAGCGAGCGGATTGCGCATGACGCCTTGCAAAAGCGCACCGGAAACCGCGAGGTTCGCGCCTACAAGCATCGCGACAAGCGTCCGCGGAAGCCGGATATTCCAGATAATATCCCGGTTCATCCCAGGCAGCTCATGATGCAGGATACCCGTGACAATGTCCCGAAGCGGAATCATGACGGCACCGGTAGCTATACTGATCAAGCACGCCGAAGCTGCGGCGATCGTGAAAATAATGATCAGGGATGCATGACGGACCGACCTATTCAACATCACCATAGATCTCCGGATACACCAGCTTGGCTAAATACGCCAGGGATTCATCATAGTGAAGCCCCGGGTTGGTAAGAAACAGATCGGATGGTACGACAATGACGTGGTGTTCCTTGACGGCCCCGATGGAGGCCCATGCCGGATTGTTCTCAAGCTCCTCTTTAATCTTCTTCTCGCCAACGGTCTTTTGTCCGTGGATAATCAAAAAGATGTAATCCGGATCCTGTTTCACAAGCGTCTCCATGCTGTACGGCGTCGTGGTTGGACTGTTAGGCGACGATTCCAGATTCTCGGCAGCGTTGGTCAGACCCAACATCTTCGCTATTTCTAGACCCGATGTGCCGTTCTTTTGTATCGAGATTCCGCCCGGCGTGACGTTCATGTTGATAAAGGTACGTTCCTCATCCGGTAATTTTTCCACGATTTCGTTTACTCGAACCTCCAGAGCTTCAAGCTTTTCCGGGAGCTGCGCTTCCGTACCCGCTATCTTCGCCATCCATCCGGCTTTGGTTTTCATATCCTCGTAGCTTGACAGACTCATCAAGGCAACAGGAATCCCGCTGCTCTCCAGCGATTGCACAAGCTCTTTATGAAACCGCGCCTGCCCGATAACCAGATCGGGTCTGAGCGCTACAACCTGTTCCAGGTTGATCTGGCTGACGCTGCCGACAGACGATATCGCTTCAGCCTGTTCGGGAATGGAAACGCCGGCCGCTTCCATCCGTCCTACTGCCTCTCCGCCGACTTCGTATAATAGATCAAGGAATTCAGGAGATAGCACGACGATGCGCTCGGGCTGCTGCTGAAGCGTAATAGTGCGATCCGTCGCATCCTGGAATGTTATGTAATCTTCCTGACCTGCGGAAGTATCAGTATCGGACTGTACCGGTAGCGATGCATTGTCACTCGGCTTGGTTTCCGGACTGCCGGAAGTCTCATTCCCCCCACAAGCTGACATGATGAATGTGAAGAATAAGAGAAATGAACTGACAGCTACGACATAAGCTGTTTTCTTGCGTTGGTTGAATCTGAAGTACATGGATTTACTTCCCCTCCCGATGATAAGTTTGTCTCTAAGCTACCAATCTTGCGTTTGGTCTTCAGAGGTAATATTATTCGTAATTATTACGATTAACAAAATATACTCTATCCCGATTATACGTTGATGTCAATCATTTTCAGAAAATCGTAATCATTCTTATTAGTTTAGGTCATGAACTGATATCGAGAAGAAAAACGTCTATCGACGTACATTCTAAGTAGACAGACCGCGTTTAGCTGAAGCTTTTCTTGCGAGTTAAGGATGGTTACACCCCCGAAGTTATACTTTCTTATCTCATAAAAAAAGCCGCCAAAATGGCGACTTCGCAAGTGTGTTTAATTTGTGCGGCCAGCAGCGCCACGGCGCTTCAGGCTCGACATTATTTAATAAAATCAACCATAGGATAGTCTGCAGATGGGGAGTTCAGCAGCGGCTGTGATGCACCCTTTAGATGATAATCGAAAAAGGCAGCGACATACTCTCTATGGGCGGCGTTCGTCCGTTCGGGTTCAGCTGTCCCGATAAATTGCTGGACAACTCGCGGCGAAAGGCTCAGCTTCTCTTGAAGCTGTGGAAGGAGCGACTGATAATCTGTAAATGTATAATGTGCTCCCTCAGGTATGCTTAAATCGAGCTTCCAGCCGGTCGAATGCTGCCAGAACGATTGACGGTCCATCGCGGTTAGATGGGAATCAACCTCGCCCTCCTTATTGTAGCCTGAATTCATGAGCATGAAAGGACGATCCAAACCGTGCTGCGCCACCGGGAGCGGGTTATCGGGCATATGCCCCATCGTTCCATCCATATCGATGCCGGCGTCAACCCGGTCATCCTCATACATCACCTGAGCAGCGGTAGCCCCGCCTGCGGAATGTCCGAATATTCCGATCTTTGACAGGTCCCATGTTTCTTGAAGTCCCGCGGGTAAAGGCTGATCGCCTGGATGACGGCCTTCCTTTATGAGTTCGAGTTGATCCAATACATATTGGATATCATCCACTCTTACCTTTAGCATTTTCAGAACCGTTTCTGCACTGAAAGACGGTAATGACTCCGTGGCCACACGTCCATCGGGAAACTGGACCGCAGAGGCTTCATACGTATGATCGACTGCAACCACCACATAACCTCTGCTGGCCAAGTCTTCGACTACAGCCGTCCCGAAGTTTCTTGGAACAGACCCGCCGGGTGTGTAGATGAGGATCGGCCACCTATCGGCGTTGCTCACTGGAGGTGCATTCACCCAAGAGTGTGTGCCGATACCGGATAGATCGACTCTGCCGGGATCCAACCCGATCGTGGAGATCGTGTTTTCATCGTAATACTTTGCTGCTTCGGGCTGCATGTACAAAGCCTTCTGCTCGCTTTTCCCCGTGGCCGGGTACCATATGCTGACCATCAGCTCCCTGTCTCTGTCCTGTTTCCATGGGTCCACCCGGTTGTCATCCTTGAAGTGCATTTCCATCGTACCCACAGCGTATTTTCCAGTAGGCTTTGGAAGCTGTAACTGGATTTTCTCTGCCGGGCCCCTTTCATCCTGCGTTGCTGGGGTTTCCGTGCCGAAGAATATGCCAATCAGTACAAGAAGACAGAAAGTAATGGCTATAGCTGCAATTCTTGCCACGGGGGCAGCCTTTCCATGGACGATCCTGCTGATGGAGTTGACCGTGAGCACATAATAAACCGTATAGATCAGGATAAACACAGCGACGCAGATCAGGATGGGCAGCAAGAGACTGGCGCCTGCCATATTGCTGAATAACCTTTTCAACAATTGCAGGATGACCATGTAGTGGGCAAGCCCAATCGCGAGCGGCAAAGCAAAAATGAAGGCGTTCTGCTTGATGATGGCCATACTGATTTCTTTTCCGCTTACGCCGATTTTTTTAAGAATATCGAACCGAGGTTTGTCTGTTGCCGCTTCTGTCAATTGTTTGAAATAGATCATGCTTCCTGTCGCCATGACGAAAACAAGTCCAAGAAATCCTAATATAAACACATTAAAGGCCGCTTCTTCGATTCCAAGCCGGTATTCAGAATAAAACGAAGACAAGTTCGATTCCGGCGTCTTCAGCGCCGCCAGCGCATCGGCCGTGTGCTTCGTCGTCTTCTGTTCCTGCACGGCATACCCGACATAGCGGGTCGGCGAAACTTGCGCCTCGATATTGTCATAGGTGCCGTTACTTACAACAATCATTACATCCGGATAACTCCAATTGATGATTCGTTCTACGGTCATCCCTGCAAAAGCAAGGGTTAGCCGTTGATCAGGCAATTCGATGCCGACCGTTTCGCCTTCGTAATCGGACCATTCATAGTCCGTATACATAGGCCGGATCGCAACGGCTTCATCCTGTTCGATCGGATCAAGAGCAGGGAATCGCAACGCCTTTGCCACTTGGTTGTATTGATCGATCGAAACCACTTTTAGCGGGGTTTTGTCTGCTTCGATCATTCTCTCCGGAAGGATCTCCGGATCGGAAGCCTCCCCTTTAGTCTCCAGCACCGGAATCGTCATTTGCGCTATAATCGGATGCGCTTCATCCCCGCGTATGATATCGTCTACCTTCTGATTAAACGCATGGTCCTGAGCAACATACATGTAGCTAAACGGAGCCGTGAGCTTCGATGTTTTGTCAAAAGTGAAATACGCACCTAATCCGACACTGAAAGCGCACAGAGCTGCTGCGGATAACAGGGAAATGACGCTTAACAAACGAGCGTTTCCTTTAATCCGGTACACCAAATTAGAGGTGATGACCAGATTCATGCCTTTATAGTAACTTCGCTTTCTCTCCTTGGCCGTTCTCAACAAGACAATGACCAAGGAGGAAAAGAGCAGAAGCGTTCCGGCGATAATACCGACGGTCATCACGCTCAGATTGACAAGAATTTCTTCGTTGACGGAAAAATCGCGGAAGGCGAATCCATATCCAGCAGCCAGGCAGAGAACTGCACCCACCGCCGATAGAAACGACGCTTTCGGTTCCTGCTCCCCTTTCTGCTCCGCGCGAAACAATTCAATGAGTTTAAAGCTGTAGATCAATCGATAGCCTTGGATCGACGTCGCCAAAATAATCACCATGAACACGATAAGCGTATGAACCAGCGCGCGAAGGGAGAAAGCCATGCCTACCTGTACCGTCGTCCCCAGCAGCTTGATTAATATCATGGCGAACAGCTTGGACAACAATGTGCCGATCATGATTCCTATGATTAAAACCGTCACCCCAATGATCAGGTTTTCATAAAACAGCATTTTCCCGATCTTTTTTTTGGGCAAACCAAGCAGCGCGTATAAGCCTGCTTCCTTTTTACGCTGTCTCGAAAAAAAACGGTTGGAGTACATGATAAAGACGGCAACAAACACAATCAATAGGATGGACGCCATCATAAAAACGGATTGCATGCTCTGTGACGATTCGATTGAACTCGTAATTTCTTGGCTGTACTGCAAAGAAAGAAACGTATAATAGATGATGACGCTGAACAGGATGGAAATGAAATAGATGGCGTAGTTTTTGAAGTTCCCTTTCATGTTCTTTTTCACGATGTCAAACAAGGTCACTTGCATTTCCCCCCAGTACGGTCAATACATCCAGTATTTTTTTGAAAAAGTGTTTGCGGGATGCCTCGCCTTTCGTCAGTTCCGTGAAAATGCGACCGTCCTTAATAAACAGCACCCGCTTGCAGTAACTTGCCGCAAACGTGTCATGGGTGACCATCAGAATCGTTGCCTGATCATATTCATTCAAGTCCTTCAGGCTCTCCAGCAGGTCGGTCGCCGATTTCGAATCCAGAGCGCCGGTCGGCTCATCGGCCAGCAGCAGGCTGGGGCCGGAAATCATGGCGCGTGAAGCCGCAGTCCGCTGTTTTTGCCCTCCGGAAATCTGATACGGGTATTTGTCCAGAATCGGGGTGATGCCGAATTTGTCCGCGATCTCCCCCACTCTAAACTCCAGTTCTTTGACATTCATCTTGGCCAGCGCCAAGGGCAGCAGGATGTTCTCCTTCACGGTTAACGTGTCCAGCAAATTGTAATCTTGAAAAATGAATCCCAGTTTATCCCGGCGAAAAGCGGATAGCTGTTCCTCA
This sequence comes from Paenibacillus sp. HGF5, assembly GCF_000204455.1. Taxonomy (NCBI): domain Bacteria; kingdom Bacillati; phylum Bacillota; class Bacilli; order Caryophanales; family Paenibacillaceae; genus Paenibacillus; species Paenibacillus sp. HGF5. The sequence continues at coordinate 35,623 of NZ_AEXS01000036.1, forward strand.
TCCATCTTCAGCACGTCCATCCCGTCAATCACAACGTCTCCGGAGGTAGGCTGATCGATCGTCGCCAGCACATGGAGCAACGTCGATTTGCCTGCGCCCGACGGCCCCATGATCCCTACGAACTCTCCCTCCTGCACGGACAAATCGATATCATCCAAGGCGGTATAGACATTTCCTTTTACGCCATAAACCTTTCGAACCTGAGCCGCGTTCACTACCATTTTCATGTTGATCTTTCCTTCCTGGTTATCAATATAGAAACAATGTCAGCACGATTTCGAAATCATGTATTTCTTATCCTGATCTTAATACAGGTCACCTTTACTTTGGCTTACAACTTCCCCCTCAACCTTACATTCCTGTCACATTAGACAAAGGTAGCAGCCCCGGAAACTTGCTTGTCTGCCGCGGGAAGATCGTATACAATGTGTTTAATTTGCCGCTAGTAACGCCCGGGAGGATCGTTTATGAAAATCATGATCGTAGAGGATGACCCGACCATTCGCGGGATGATCCAGTTAGCTTTAACCAAATGGAGCCTGGAATCGGTCAGCGTCGATAACTTTGACCAGGTCGCGCAATGCTTTATTCATGAACAGCCTCATCTTGTGATCATGGATATCAACTTGCCGTCGTATGATGGATTTTACTGGTGTCAAAAGATTAGGGAAATCTCCAATGTGCCGGTGCTCTTTCTTTCTTCCCGCGATTCGCCCATGGATGTTGTCATGTCGGTGAATATGGGCGGGGACGATTATATTCAGAAGCCGTTCCATATGGATGTTTTGACCGCTAAAGTCAATGCGCTGCTGCGCCGAACGTATTCCTATTCGGACATGCAATCCAACGTGTTCGAGCATGAGGGGGTCGTGTTCCTTCCGGACAAAGGGACGATCACTTATGAAACCGAACAAGCGGAGCTTACCAAAACCGAAGTCAGTATATTGAAGATCCTGATGCAGCAGAAGGGAACCGTTGTAGACCGCAAGAAAATCATGCGTCATCTTTGGCAGGATGAAAGCTTCGTGGACGAAAACACGTTAACCGTCAACATCGTCCGCTTGCGCAAAAAACTGGCCGGCGTCGGCAAGGAAAACTGGATTGTAACCAAGAAAGGGCAAGGTTATATGATCCCATGAGTTTTTTACAATACATAAAGGACAAACGTTATTTTTTGTTGCTGTACGCGGGGATGATGGGCTTCATTTCGATGATCATTGCCCTATCCGTCAGCCGAGGTCACGCCTTAGACAGCATTCTTTATATTCAAATCGTTTGTTTTGCCTTCACCGCAGCCTACTTACTGATTGGCTATGTTTATCGCGGATCCTATTACCGCAAGCTGCAGGAGCTGATCGATCTTGACCGGGAAGATTGGCCTGTCGCTGCCCCTGAACCACAAAATTCGCAGCAGCGGCTGTATCTCGAGCTTTTTGCCAAATTGCACCGGCATCATGAAGGAGAACTCCGGAAACTTAATGAAGAAAAAATAGATCACCAGGAATTTATCATGTCCTGGATTCATGAGGTAAAGCTTCCGATTGCAGCAAGTCGTCTGCTCATGGACAACAGCATGGGGGAAACGGCAGATTCCCTGGCCGATAAACTTGAGGATGAACTGGATAAAATAGAAAATTACGTGGAGCAGGCACTGTACTACTCTCGAATCGATTCTTTTTCCAAGGATTATTTCATCACGGAAGAACCGTTGGAAGCGATCATTAAAACCTGTGCGAAAAAATTCGCCAAGACGTTTATCAATAAACAGATTCGGTTACATATGGAGGACATTCGGCAAACCATCCATACCGACCGCAAATGGCTTGGATTTATCCTTGATCAAATCGTTGGAAATGCGTTGAAATATACGGACGAAGGCGGGAACATTGCATTTACGGTGGAAGAAGACCGTAAAGAAAAGCGGTTGAATATTGTAGATTCGGGGATCGGGATCCAGCCGGAGGACCTTCATCGAGTATTTGAGAAAGGATTTACCGGATCTATCGGAAGAAGCCATCCCAAATCGACCGGCATGGGACTTTATCTTGCAAAACAATTGGCGCATAAGCTGGGACATCATTTGTCTATCCGATCGGAGGCTGGAAGGCATACAATAGTCACGATTCATTTTCCGAAAACGGATACGTACTACCGCTTATAATCGATAACGGGCTGGAGCCCGCTGCTCAATCTAAAGCTAAAGAAGCCGCCAAAATGGCGGCCTCTTTAGCGTATAGAGTTCTTGGCTGCTGGCAGTCATCATTGCCATCCTATCAGACCATATCAAACATGTTAGGATCGGATCCCTATGTCACTCAACAGCACGGTTCCCCGCTTGGTCAGGTTGAATTGAATACGGACCTTGCTTAGCTGCTGCGGGTTGAAGTCCGGATTCAATTGTTCAAAATCGCTTAACGGGAAGTCATAGCTTTGAAATACGGGCTCCGAAATGTTCCCGGAATTCGAAAACGGCCATTTGAGAAGTTTACCTTCTATAACAGGCGGCAGTTTGGATATGTGGCTGAGGGGAAGACTTGCCTGATTGCCTTTCTTGTCTTCAACGGAAACCGTTGCATTGATCAGTTCATTCGGGTCGCCGCTCGTGTCTTTTCCACGGGCGTCCGCCATCGAAAATACGACAGAGCTTTCCGTTCCCGTTTCCATGCCGCGTTCCGGCAGCGTGACCGTGAAGGATGCAGGTTCGGATTCTCCTCTCGTGTCCCAGCCTAAGCGAACCGCGCTGTAATCGGCCAAGCCATGCTTGGTCCTTACCTTCTCCTCCTTCCATACCCGGAGATGTTCGCCCATCAGGCTGCCGCCAGGCAGCGTCGTGCTCTGCAGATCGATGTCTTCTTGAAATTCGGCAATCATGGTCGTCCCCGAATCGTAAACATTGCCCACGTACAGGTTGTCGGGAATCCATTCCTTGGCGTAACCCAAATCCGTGAACATCTCCCGATATTGACGTTGGTCCTTAAGCGTTGCATCGAGAAAACCGGAAATAAACACCTTGGCAATCGTTTCCTGCTCTTCCCGCGGCATGATTTGACGAAGGTTAAAGAGACGATTCGCAAGACCTGCCCCATCCCCTCTGTTCCAGCCTCCGTTGAACTGGCCATGGTTGGCCCCATAGACATAAATCATCGACTTCATGTAATCTTTGCCTTCGGTATAACGAATCCGATGATATTGTTTGGCAGCGTCCAGGCTGTTGACGTCCATATCATGAGCTCCATGCAAAGAGAGATAATTCACGTCCTGCAGCGGCAGCGGTTTGCCTTGCGGCTGATATTGCCCGTCCGTTCCCGCAATGGAAATGAGAGAGCGGATCGAGAAGTTATAGTCAAACTTGATATGGCCGTGATCCGGGTGATTGCCGAGTTTGTTGAAGGCAGCCGCAATCGCGACGGCTTCGCCTCCCCTGGAATGACCGATGAGGGCGATTCGTTCCATATCGACCTTTTGATAAAACGGGTTGTCCGGAGCGCTGTTCCAGCCCTTCCAGGTCTTCAAATGCTCCAGCAGCAGCAGACCTCTTGCCGGATTTTCACGTTGGAGGGCGCTAACCAGAAAAAGGTCCTCGTATGGAGCGGCATTCAGGAAATTTTCATCCACGGAGACGAAAATATACCCTTTGCTCGCGAGCAATTTGCCGAGGTATTCGTAACCGGGATCGGAATAATCGTTCATTAAGTGGTTTCCATGCACAATCAGGACCAGCGGAAATATGCCCTCCCCTTCGGGATACCATACTTTTCCGTTTAACGGCAGGGCATCCGGTCCGAATCCAAGCGACTTCGTTCGCCCTGAGGACCATTTATCGACAAACTCGGTCGCATCCACCGTTTTGGTCGTCAGCGAACCGCTTTGATTAAACTCTTTCCGGTAGTTGTCAGGACTGCCGTATAACAGGCTTTGGACGGGATAGGTGCCTTGTTCTGCCGGATTGTTCATCGTCGAGTCTTCATACCGGCTTGAGGTTTTCAGCTGTTGTAACGTGACGCTCGGAGCGGCTTCATCTCCCTCCCGAATCAGCCAGAAGCTGCCCGCTCCGATCACGATGGCGATCAAGGACAAGCAGACCATGGCGCCGATTCTCCTTGCTTTTGAGACTTGCCTGTAGCTTCCGGCTGCAATTTTATAAAGCAATGCCCCAAATAAAGAAAAAACTAAGGCCAAACATGCAATGAACACGGCCGATACTTTCGGCGGCACGATGAAGCAGAATACAAGCAAGGTCAGTGAGCCTGTCAACGTCCAAATATAACGGCTTGGCAGTTTCTTGACCCCGTGCAGCAGCAACGCCGTCAAGCCGCTTATCATTGCAATCGCTAAGACAAACAAAAACGTGCCCGCGATATATTTTATGAAACCGTGCCCCGTCAATAAATAATCGGCCTGGATCAGGATTAGAATGAAGGCGGTGCCTCCTAGTCCAAGCGACGCTCCCTTCCATCCAGGAGTTAAAGGCTGCATACGTTTCCGGTTTGCAACGATTCTTTGTATAATGGCAATGCCCTTCTCGTTCTCTTTCTCTTTTTGTATTTCCACTCTTCCCAGTCCTCCTGCACTCTATTTAGTAGATCGTTCTACATCTGAGGATACCGGATCACTCTTTCTGTGCACTTTCTCAATTCTTTCAGAAATCTTACATATTGCTCGGCAGAAACAGAACGAATGTCGTTTGCCCGTTTGTTGTGGTAAGCCTGATCTTTCCTCCATGTTTCTCTGCCACTTGTTTGGCAATCGCCAGACCGAGTCCCGTGCCGCCATCGCTTGTCCGTGCCCTGTCTCCGCGAACGAAAGCTTCGAACACCCTATCCTTTAGGGCTTCCGGGATACCGGCGCCATCATCCGCAACGTGAATCTCAACCCCGTTCTCTGCGATTACCAATTTCAATTCCACGGTTGTGCCGGGAGGGGTGTATTTCCATGCATTGGACAGCATATTGGAAACCGCCCGATATAACCAGATCGCGTTGAACGGGACCTTCATTTCCCGATCGGGAATATCGTAACGGAAAACAAGCTGTTTATCTTCGAAAACCTCATAATATTCGGCCGCGATTTCCCTCGTAAATTCCGTAATGTCGGAGAATTCAACGGAAAAAGGAACATCGGCACTGTCCAGCTTGGACAGTTCAAAGATGCCGTCAATCAGCTCCGACATCAGACTGGCTTTGTCGGATATCAAACGCAACACCTGGCGTCTTCTCTCTTCCGTATCCACGAGTCCCGCCTCCAGCGCTTCGATATAGCCCCGTATGGTAGTCAACGGTGTCTTCAAGTCATGGGAGATGTCGATCAGCATGCGCTGCTTGCTTTCTTCCAGCTCCTGCTTTTCCCGCTCCATCCGCTCGAGACGCTCTGCCATATCATTGAAATCGTCCTGGATCTGCGCGAGCTCATAGCTTGCTTTGAAGTTTAACCTTTTGCGGTATTGACCTTGGGCAATGTTTCGAATGCCGTCGGCTATGGAGCTGAGCGGAGTCGTGAGCCTCGAAGCGGTCCTTCTTCCGAACGCATACACGGTGATCGCAAACAAAACGAGAAACAGAAGCAGGGTCTGAAGAGCCATTTTATAAAATACGCGCTCTTGTTGACCGCTGTAGCTCTCCTCTGGCGTAGCGGGCGAATGGCCCTTCTGAGTCTCCTCCACCTTTATCTGCCCGGTTGAATCGAGAAAATAATTCATGATTTGCGCATTCAATAGAAACAACGATAACGCCGCAATGATGGCAATCATAACAAAGAAATACAAGTATTGTCCGATCAGCGAACGCTGTAAACGATTAGGCGTTTTCATGTGTCTAACTCATCTTTCTTGGCAAACCGGTAGCCGAGGCCGCGGATAGTTTTGATATAAACAGGGTTTCTCGGATTGTTCTCGATTTTGTCCCGCAGCCTGCTAATCTGCACCATTACGGCGTTATCGTCGGCCAGGTACAACTCATCCCAGGCATGCTCAAACATTTGACGTTTCGTAAATACGCGCCCCGGTTCTCCCATAAACAGGTTTAACAATTTATATTCGATCGCGCTGAGCGAAATGGGCTTTCCTTTGATATACAGCATGTATTCGCGATGATCCAGCACCAAATCACCGATGCGGGTGACGGAAACCGGGTCAGGCTCCGACGGCTCATTGAATTCATAGGACCGTCTTAACTGGGCCTGAATTCTTGCCATTACTTCCATCGGGCTAAACGGTTTGGAAACATAATCGTCTGCTCCGAGCTTGAGACCCGTGATTTTATCGAGCTCCTGATTTTTGGCCGATACGAGAATGACCGGGATTTTATAATCCTGTCTAATCGTGCGGAGCAGCTGGAATCCGTCGATGACCGGCATCATGATATCGAACAGAGCGAGATCGACGCGTTGGCTTCGGAGATGCTCAAGCGCTGCAAGCCCGTCGAAGGCTGCCAAAGTCGCATATCCTTCTGCGTCTAAATAGAGTTTCAGCATGTCTACGATATCCGGATCATCATCGACCACAAGTATGTTTCTGGGCATATAAAGCATCCTCCTTCAAGTAGTATATGGTTCTCCTTGGAAGGCTAATTTCCTTTTTTGCGTTGTCTTTGTCAGCATTATTAAACAGAAATAACCTCGCACCGGATTCGGCGGAGGTCATTCTGTTATTGATTCATTAGCGTCCGATAAAACCAAGGATTTCGAGGCCGTATTGCCTGCACTGGCTGCGAATCACAGCCGCCATGTCGTGATCATGGGCAACAATGCAAGCCCTCAGGATATGCAAACCTACTTGCAAGCCCATAGCCCCGTAACGAAACATGTGCCCTTCGCTTTTCAATCGATCGCTGGCTGGAGAGAGAACAGCCTTGTCATTAGCGTGCGCGGAACAAGAACCAAAATCAATATCGGAGGATTAGGCGAGGATCTGTCTTGGCGGCCGTTCATCGATCAGGCTTTGGCAAACACCAAATATGCATGGACCTACCAAAACAATATGAATGAGTGGCTGAAGAGTCATTATGTCATGATCTTGGCTTTGAATTCCATTGCTTCTACATATAACGGGAATTTGCGCAGAGCCGCCAAAGACAGGAAGCTTCTTCATCTTGTCATCCATGCTATGGATGAGGGGCATCAAGTATTGGAGAAAAACGGGGTCACGGTTACGCCTGCCGCTCAAAAGCAGTTCGCCCGCAAAAACAGAAGGCTCTTATACATTCTATTGAAGATGATGCTGTCTATCCCGATCAGCAGAATTCTGTTAAGTGATAAGGCGGTGTCGGCCAACGAGATAACAGCGCTGCAGCAAGCTTTTGCCGATTTAAAGAAAAGCGCGAATATGGCGACGCCGCATTGGGATGAGCTTCAACAATATTTCCCGCTTGAGCGGCAGAGCTCATAGTTGATGGCTATGGATCGATCACGTAGCCAATATAAGAAGCTTTTGAGTAAATCAAAAAAGAATCTCTGCTCAACCAGCGAGCAGAGATTCATGAACTATCAGGCGGAATGTGATTATTGGGGAATCGGGAGAAAAGTACAGCACATTGCTAAACATCCCCTTCTCTCTCCCTGATATGGCTGGAGTTTGAAGCAGCCAAGCCTCCTTTTCGCTCGTACGCGAAAATAACCATCATCATGCTTAAAATTGCACAGATCATGTACATGGTGGAGTAGGACAAATAATCAGCGATCGGTCCCATCGCGACCCCGCCCAAGGATACGCCTAAATCGGCCATCGCAATAAACAAACCGATTAACACGTTGCGATTGGACGAGGGCAATACAAATGACAAATAAGTCGTTAACGTAGGGTACAGCAGCGCCTGGGCCATGCCCATAAGAATGGCGCCTGCGTACAGCAGCATGCTCCCCAACTCTAAAGACAGGCTGATGCATGCCGAAGCCAGGGTTACAAGAAGCATGGTACCCATGATAAACCATGAATGCCATCTGCCATCGGACGGAATTCGTTTTCTCAGGACAAATCGCGAAGCGACAACGACCGCAGCCTGGAGCATCAAGTAAATGCCGGCGCTGCCGCTGTTCAGCTGCTCGCCGTATAAAGGCATAAACGTGGTGACCGCTCCGAATACGATGGATGCCGACAGCATCAAGACACTGCATCGGAACAGGAACCGATTCTTAACGATTTGCCCGAAGGACTGGAACACGCCCGAACGGCTTGTCGCTTGTTCCGATGGAGCCTTTTCTTCGTCCATCTTGACGCTGTACCCGAACAAACCTGTACAAATGGCGATCGCAACAAAAATAAGCGTGAATGAATCCATGCCGCCCGTCTGCCAGAGGCCTAATGCGAGAACCGGACCGATCACGCCCGGGATATAAGTGAACAATGAATAAAATGAAATGCCTTGCGAACGCTCCTTCTCAGGCAGCGCATCCATGATGCCGATCTGTAATGCCATCGAAAAAAAAGCCGTACAAATGCCTTGCAAAATTCGAGCCATGAGGTATCCCCCTAACCCGGTACAAGTGTACAGAATCAGGGCAGTGCCGTTTACCAACAGAACCAGGCGCAGCACCTTAACGGGCCCATGCTTTTGGATCAAATGCCCGGCCCAGGGCCGAAAGAACATCGTTGTCAGCATGTAAGCCCCCATGACGAGACCGATGGTTGTGCTGCTGGCTCCCCATGCGGCTCCTTGAAGCGGAATGATGACGTTGAGTAAGGCATTGGCGCTGAAATAAAGCAGGGCCAGCATATATAAACGCAAAAACGGCCAAGACATCGCTCCACTCACTATATTTCTCCTCCTGCTTGCGTGTAAACGTTAGAACGTAATCAAATGCTCCATTAATTTTTTGGCATAATCCGACTGAACATGCTTTAATTGCTTGACGTCGATCGTCTCCTCCACCTTGCCGCTTCTGAAAATAAGAACCCTATCGCAAATATAAGCGGCAGCTTGAATGTCGTGCGTGATGAAGACGTAACTCATCTGATAGATGTCTTTAAGCTCCTTCAATAAGCGGAGGACCTGTATCTGTACGGATTCGTCCAAAGAACTGATCGCCTCGTCGAGCACGATGCACTTGGGCTCCGTGGCAATCGCTCTGGCAATGCAGACTCTCTGCGCCTCTCCGCCGGATAACTCATGCGCATATTTCGTTTTGTAGGAAGCGTCCAACCCGACCTGATGCAGCAAACGATCGACTCGGGCGTCTTGGTCGGAGCGTACCGGACCCTGCGCCGTTAAGGGCTCCATGACGGCTTCCTTCACGGTATAGAACGGGTTGATCGAAGACGTATAATCCTGAAAAACCGCACTCATATTGCCGGAACGCACATGACGATTCCTCACATCGTTTCCTTCGAATAAGACGGCCCCTTGGTCCGGTTGTTCAATACCCAAAATCAATCGTCCAAGGGTAGATTTTCCGCTTCCGCTCTCGCCGATGATGCCAAGGCACTCGCCGCTTCCGCATTCGAAGCTTACCTCGTGCAGAATTTGCTGCTTTTTCCTCGAGAACAGGCCGCCTACCCGGTAAGATTTATGTACGTTCTCTACCTTCAGCACGCTACTCCCCCCTCATAATCTCGTTGAAATGGTTGCTCAACTCAAGACGGGTAGAAACCAGGTACTGCGTATAGGGATGCCGCGGTGCCGATAATACCTCTTCAACGCTCCCGCTTTCTACAATAACGCCGTTTCTCATGACCATTACTTCATCGGCAATCTTCTTCACGACCCCCAAGTCGTGGGACACAAAAATCATGGAGCCTCCCATTCGCTCGCGGAGCTGGATGAATTGTTCAACGACCTCGTACTGCGAGATGGTATCGAGTGCCGTTGTCGGCTCATCGGCGATCACGATGTCGGGCGAAAGAACCAGCGTGAGCGCAATCATCAAGCGCTGCAGCATGCCGCCCGATAGTTGGTAAGGGTACTTGTTCATGGTTTCGATCGGATGATTGAGCATGACGCTCTCCATCGCTTTTTTCATCGTGGTTTCGACTTGGCTCTTGCTCCAGCCGAAATGCGCCTTCAACGTCTCTTGGAAATGAACGCCGACTACGGAAGATGGATCAAACGCTCCCATACCGTTCTGCATGATCATCCCAATCTGTTTACCCCTTCTTCTTCTCATTTCTTTATCCGAAAGTTGATTCAAATTCTCGCCTTTGAACAGAATCTCCCCGGATTGACGAATCCAGGGCTTATGCAATCGGATGATCGATCTGCACGTAAGGGATTTTCCGCTCCCGCTTTCCCCTACGATGGCCAGGCAGGTTTGGGGCTTTAACTGAAAAGAGCTGTCACGGATGATCTCTTTGCCCTCATTCGCGTCCCATACCCTCAAATGGTTAACCTCTAGCATATTCAACATTCGGTTTCTCCACCTCTGCAACTCGCGACTGCTTGCCGGAGTTCATTCGTTTGGGATCCAGCGCGACCTGAAGCCCATCCGCCAGAAAATTAAATGCCGATACGGCAATGACGATCGCCAAGCCGGGCGCCAACATCAGCTCGGGATGTGAAAACATAACCTCTCTTGCTTCATTCAGCATCATCCCCCATTCGGCGTGAGGGGCCTTGATGCCCAGCCCCAGGAAGGATAATCCGGAGATTTGCAATATCATGGAACACATCGAACCACTGGCAATGACGGCAATATCCGAGAATGTTACGGGAACGATATGCTTCATAATGATTCTACGATTGCTGATGCCGGCTGCTTTTGAAAACTTCACATAATCCATTTCGGCATACTGCTGGACCGACGTTCGGATGACGCGGGCAAACCACGCCCATTTCATAGCAACAAAGGCAATCAGGATGTTCTCAAGGCCTGCACCCAGAATGCCGACTACCGCGAGCGTCATGACATACCCGGGAAAAGAAAGCATAATATCGCAAATTCTCATCAGAATCGCGTCCGTTTTACCTTTGAAGTAGCCTGCCAGGAATCCAACGGCCGCACCTACGCCTACCGATGCCAACAATGCGGCCAGAACCCATAAAATACTGGGACGTATGCCATAAATCAGCCGGGACAGGATACATCTCCCCAAATGGTCGTTGCCGAACCAATACGCCCAGGTCGAGCCGGCATAGCGCAGCTTCATATCGACATGGTTCGGATCGTGCGGCGCGAATACAGGGGCGAACAGCCCCAAGATTACGATTGCGGCAATAAGGAGCAGTGACAGGCTGGCCAGCTTGTCTCTGCTCAGATTTTTCAGTGCTCTCATCAGATTTCCTTCCTTAATTTCGGATTGAACGCAGCATTGATCATGTCCGACAAGGTGTTGAATAAGACAAAGGCTACAGCCAGGATCAGGACATAGGCCTGAATGACCGGAAAGTCCCTGCTCAAGATGGATTTCACGCTCAGTCGCCCAAGTCCCGGCCATGCAAATACATTTTCAATGACTACGGTACTGCCCAGTATAATAGGGATCGCCATGCAAAAGATGGATACGGCGACTTGCAGCGAATTTCTGAGAATATGTTTCGTAATCTTCCTCTCGGGCAAACCGCAAGCTCTCCCATAAACCACATAGTCTTCATGCAAGTGGCCCAGCATGGAGCTTCTTACGTTTCTGAAGTAATTGCCGACATAACTCACCGATATGACCGTTACGGGAAGAATATAGCTTTGATAGGAGTCCATGCCGCTGGTCGGCAGCAGGTCCAGCCGGACGGAGAAATACCAGATCATGATCGAAGCCAGCCAATAAGAAGGCATCGCCGTCAGAAAGAAAGAGGCGCCTCTTACCGTTCGATCCAGCATTTTGCCTTCGTTTAATGCGCAGATAACCCCCAAGATGACGGACATGACGATAATGATGATCGACGAAACCAGCGTTAGCTTTAACGTGTTGAGAAACGCCGGACTTATCAAGGACCACACGGATTGTCCCGTGACGTAGGACTCCCCGAAGTCCAATTGAAGACAGGCCATCACCCAGTCGGCATATTGTTTCAGGAAGGGTTGATTCAGTCCCAGCTCTTCACGCGTCTTAGCGATCAGTTCCTCCGTGATTTCGGGAACTTCCTGGGCGCGGAGCACCACTTCGGCAGGATCCATGGGCGACAGGTTGATCAATAGAAAGGTCAAGAATGAAATCATAAGCAGAATCGGAACGGACAGCAATAATCGTTTAGCTATATAACTTCCCATAATGGCTCCTTATCGATTGATGAGTACTCGCCCTATTCGAAATACATTTGTTCAAAAGGCAGCTCAAATTGGGTTTGCTTGAACGTAATGCCTTTCAAGTCCTTCGGTGCGAGAACCGTGACGCTCCCGCTCGAAATCGGGATAAACACAGCTTCATCGTGAACCGTCCGCATGATCTCGGCATACAACGCCTTTCTGGCTTCCTCGTCAGTCGACACCATAACCTGCTGTATCCGGTCATAGAGATGATCCGCTTCGGCGACCCCTTTGGTCGTATGCAGATAAGAAGCTTCGGAAGTGAACGCAGCGATGGTGCTTTGGGGGTCATACGCCAATCCCCAGGTCTGATTAAACAATAACTCGTAATCGCCCGTAGACCTTCGATTCGCGATCGAACTCGATTCTTCGCCGATGATATCCAGCTTGATCCCGATCTGCATTAGCGCATGCTGAATGAATTCCGCCTGTGTTTTTTGCGACGATGAATTGCTGTCATAATATAAGTTCATGGCCAGCTGCCGTCCGGACTTCGTCCTGGCCTCAGCGCCGCTGCCTTTTTTCCATCCGGCTTGTTCCAAGATTAACTCGGCCGCTCCCGGATCATAGCCGCGTTCCTTCAATTCGACATCCGCATAGTTCACATTGGACGAGAACAGCCTGTTCGCCTCGGCTTCGGTTCCTTCGAATATGTCCTTGCTGATCGTTTCGCGATCGATTGCATACCAGATTGCCTCACGCACCGCGGTTTCGCTTACCGGGCTGTCCGATTTGCTGCTGTTGGCGACAATCATTTTCGTATTCATGGCTTCGCTGCGTACAAGCTGATAGGTTCCGGCGTCAACCAGTTGATTCATCGCTTGCACGTCAATGCTGTCTGCCCCCCGATCATCGGTGAATACGAAGTTCACCTCTCCTTTCTGCATGGCCAGAAACGTCGTCTCGCCGGCAGGCAGCACCTTGGCCGTAATTTTCTTGATTTTCGGCGCACCGTTCCAGTATTCTTCATTGGCGGTAAAGACGGCGTACTCATCGATTTTATGCTCCGTGAACTTGTAAGGACCTGTACCGTTATGGCCGTTAACGCCATCCTTCGTTTCCCCTTGAACGAAGTCCTTCGGCGATAGGAATACATACGGCCGCGTCATGGACAATTCGACCAGCGTTGGGTAATAAGCTTCGCTTAAGATCAATTGGACAGTGTATTCATCCACGACCTTCACGTTTTTGATTTTGCTCGACAGCTTAATCCAGGCATGTTTTTCGGCATTTTGCTGCACGGCGTCGATGTTTAATTTGACGGCTTCGGCATTAAACGGTTCTCCGTCATGGAACTTCACGTCTTTTCTTAAATGAAAGGTATAGGTCCGGCCGTCTTCCGAAAGGTCCCAAGATTCCGCAAGCAGCGGCTTGATGCCCTCCTTCGTGTTCTCCACCAGCGACTCGTATACCATGCCCTGAGCCGGCATAGACCCCGTGTACAAATGCGGGTTCATATCATGAATATCTTTTGCTGTCGCATAGATTAATTCATCCCGGACAGCCGATGCGGCTTTGTTTTCCTGTTTCGTCTCTCCGCAGGCTGCCAATAGCGCCATCGTGCACAAAATCATCCATATGATTACGGTTTTTCTTTTCACGGTTTTCCTCCTGCTACCCACTTGATTAGGTTAACGTTCATGTATTTGTTATGTCCTTGCATATCAAGGCCAGATCTTCTCCGAAGCTCTGAACCGCGAAGGCACCGGACAACGGCCGGTCCATATGAGCAAGTGCCACGCTGAAGATTTTGGCTTCATATGCTGAAATGAACCGATCGATGGTTGGACAATCCACCTTTAAGAAGCTGGCGATGCCTTGTATAATCTTGATCCGATAATAGTCCTCCTTGGGCATTCTCGGGATATCCAGGCAGCCTTCCAGATTGATGAACAAACGCCGGATCGGCACCGCCGAGAAATCGAAGTACTTACCATCGGGATCCGGCTGAGAGAAGGGATCGATTAACAATGAGGCGTAACGGATATACAATAAATACTCTTGATGAATGCTTTCCAAGTGTTCGAAGCTGTCGATATCCCGGCGTGATAAACTCTCATTTCTCACCGGATAGTTATCATCCGTCATAAACTTCAGCAAATTGATGCGTCTCATCCCTAATCGATCCAAGATGTTCATTATTTCTTTCCACTGGGCTAACATATTGCGGATCAGATCCTGCGTAATGGGACCTTCAGGGAAAAGCTTATAGACATACTTGCGAGAACCCGATTCGTCAAAAATGGCGTGTAATGAGAAGTCATTCATGAACAAAGCGGGATGGACATATAACGAAATATTTCGCGCTTCTGCCTCCAGGGGCGTCCTCATGAATTCCACTTCAATGTCCGATAGCTTGTACAGACCGCACAGCCTGTCGACAAAATCTGAGCGGCCCCGCGTCGAGCCGATATAGACTTTTTTCTTGACCCCCGTCGTCATGACATGATTGGAAACCCGGTC